>DATNLB010000349.1:0-9797 GCA_035603095.1 Candidatus Acidiferrales bacterium | reverse complement strand
GAGCGCATTTCCTTGAGGCCGCGCCGAAAAAATATTGCATCAATCGCCTCGTCTCGTCCATCCAAGGCTCAGGAGGAAACCACGCTACAGAGAGAAGCATCGGTTTACACCGATGTGGGAAGGAGTGTGTCTCGACTGCGGCGTGGGAGTACGGATTTGTACGCGGAGCAGCGCTTCGGAAATTCTGAACGATCTGGACTCTTCGGCGCGTGCGACTCCAAAGAAAATTGTCGGAACGGTGCGGCCGAGAGGTTGCATTCCGGAAAGTTTTGGTGGACACTAGCGCGTTAAGAATGACCGGGTTTGCACTTCCCGGCTGGCATGTGGGACGTCCTGATAGCAGCTCCTTCCGGAGCGCCCCCCACCGAAGTGCAAAATAGACATGGCCCAGATTTTCCATCGCAGCACGAACTTCATCTCTCGAGTCAGTGTCTTCTCCGCTCTTTTTCTAGTGGGGCTTGGGCTGATAGCAGTGCTCGCGGTGGCGCGTTCGCCTTACATGACTCGGCAGAACGTGACGAGGGAGCAGCCGGTGCAATTCAGCCACAAGCATCACGTCGGCGATGACGGCATCGACTGCCGCTACTGTCATACCGGCGTGGAAACTTCCGCCGTTGCCGGCATCCCGCCGACGAAGACCTGCATGAACTGCCATTCGGTGCTCTACAATACTGCGGCCTACCTCGAGCCGATCCGTGAGAGCTATCGCAGCGATAAATCCATCGAGTGGGTCAAAGTTCACCGCCTGGCCGATTTCGTCTATTTCAATCACAGCATTCATGTCAACAAGGGCGTGGGCTGCTCATCGTGCCACGGGCAGATCAACCAGATGCCGCTGGTGTTCCAGGCCAACACGTTGCTGATGCAATGGTGCGTGGAATGCCATCGCAACCCCGAGCAGGTTCTCCGCCCAAAAGATCAGGTTTTCAATATGGACTGGAAGGTTCCGGACAATCAGGCGGAAATCGGCGCCCAGCTGATGGAAGAGTACCACATTCGGAGCACGGCCGAGCTGACCAGCTGCTCGACCTGTCATCGCTAATGGACGGCATGCGCGAGCACGAACAACGCGAACACATCGACGGCCTCGAGGACCGCCACGATCCGGCCGGAGACGGAAAGCGTCACGAAAACCCCATGGATTTGGCCGCCGTGCGAGCCAAGCTCCAATCGAAAACCGGCAAGCAGTATTGGCGCACGCTCGAGGAACTCGCCGGGGATCCGCAATTTGCAGAGTTGCTGCATCGCGAATTCCCGCGCCAGGCGCCTTCAGAATGGGACGACGCCGTCGACCGGCGCGATTTCCTAAAGCTGATGGCGGCATCGCTGGCGTTTGCAGGCCTTTCCGGCTGTGGCCGCACGCCCGAGCAATACGTCGTGCCGTACGTCAAGCAGCCCGAAGGGATGGTCCTCGGCAAGCCGCAGTTTTATGCCACGGTAATGCCGTTTGGCGCGGATGCCATCGGGCTGCTGGTGGAAAGCCACGAAGGGCGGCCGACGAAAATCGAAGGCAACCCCGACCATCCGTCCAGCCTTGGCGCTACGAACGTCTACGCGCAGGCTTCGGTTTTGAATCTTTACGATCCGGATCGCGCACAAACGGTGACGAAGTTCGGAGAAATCCAGACCTGGTCGTTGTTTGTAGACAGCGCGCAGGCCATCGCGGCGGAGATGAAAGCCGCCAGCGGCCCGGGTTTCCGCATCCTGACCGGAATTGTCACTTCGCCAACGCTTGCCGCTCAGATTCAGTCTCTCCTGACGCTTTTTCCGCAGGCCAAGTGGCATCAGTGGGAGCCGGCCGTCGCCGACGGCACGCGCGAAGGCGCGAAGCTCGCCTTTGGCAGCTACCTCAACCCGGTGTATCGCCCGGAGAAGGCTGACGTCATCCTTTCGCTGGATTCCGATTTCCTGGGCAGCGGCCCGGGGCACATCCGCTACGCGAGAGAATTTTCGCGCCGCCGCTTGCAGAACGAGACGCCCAAGCCCAACCCACTGGCCGATGAAATATTTCCGGAAATGAAAATGAATCGGCTCTATGTCGTCGAGCCGACGCCGAGCGTGACCGGTGCGACCGCGGATCATCGCTTGCCCTTGCGGGCTTCTGAAGTGGAACTCTTCGCACGGGCGCTTGCGGCGAAGCTCGGGCTTGGCGGTTCCGTAGCGATTCCTCCTGATGCGGAGAAGTGGCTCGACGCTGTCGCTAAAGATCTCCAGAAACACAAGGGCGCGTCGCTAGTTGTCGCGGGCGAGTACCAACCTGCCGAAGTCCATGCGCTGGCGCACGCCATCAACGCGTCGCTCGGCAACGTAGGCGCAACGCTGCATTACACGCAGCCGGTGGAAGAGCACCCAGTGAATCACCTCGAATCGCTCCGCGAACTGTGCGCGGATATCGATGCCGGCAAAGTGGAGACTCTTCTAATTTTGGGCGTCAATCCGGTTTACACCACTCCACACGATTTCGACTTCGCGTCCAAGATCAAATTCGACGAGAAGAAAAATCGGAAGCCTGTCAAGAACACCATCTACGTCGGCTCGCACTTTGACGAAACAGCAGAACTTTGCGACTGGCACGTCGCCGAATCGCACTACCTGGAAACCTGGGGCGATGTGCGCGCTTTCGACGGCACGCTGAGCGTGATTCAGCCGCTGATCGCGCCGCTCTATCACACGCATTCCGCGCGTGAAGCGCTCGCAGCTTTCGGAGACAAACCGGGAGTCTCGGATTACGAGGTGCTGCGCGACCGCCTAAAGGCCGCGTATCCCTCGGGCGATTTCGAAAAGTTCTGGCGGAAAACTTTGAACGATGGCCTCGTGGCAGGCTCGGCGTTCGCGCCCGCCAGCGCCGGTCTGAAATTCAGCGCTGCCAGCCTGGCCGCCGCAAAAACCACGCCCGCGGATGATATTGAATTTATCTTCCGGCCCGATCCTTGCGTCTACGACGGGCGCTTCGCCAATAACGGCTGGCTACAGGAATTGCCGAAGCCGGTCACCAAGCTCACCTGGGACAATGCCGCGCTGATCAGCCCGAAGACGGCGGAGAAGCTGCAATTGGCGCACGACGTCGCCTGGCGCGGCGGCGAGCACGGCAAGGTTTATTCGAACGTCATCGACATTGCGCTTTCGAACAGCAAAGTCACCGCCGCCGTGTGGAGGCTGCCCGGCCAGGCCGATGGCGTCGTGGTCCTTCCCCTTGGATACGGTCGCAAGAAGGCGGGCTACACCGGAACGAACAAGGGTTTCAACGCTTATGCCGTGCGCACCTCCGATGCTCTTTGGACGGCCTCTGCGCCCACCAGCGCCATCAAGAAAACCGGCGACGATTATCCGCTCGCCTGCACGCAGTATCACTTCAGCATGGAAGGCCGGCAGATTCTGGCGGCCGGAACGCTCGAGGAGTATCGCAAGAATCCAAATTTTGCCAACGAGCACGCGGAACTGCCGCCGAAGGAACTCTCGCTTTACAAGGGCGAAGCAGAATATCCCTACGACCGCGACAAATGGGCGATGGCCATCGATTTGAACAAATGCAACGGCTGCAACGCTTGCGTGGTCGCCTGCCAGTCGGAGAACAACATCCCCGTGGTCGGCAAAGACCAGGTGATGCGCGGCCGCGAAATGCACTGGATCCGCATCGACCGCTATTACGAGAAGGCTAAGTCCGCGACCAACGATCGCTCCAGCTACGACGAGTCGCTCTTCAATCCGCCAACATTTTTCCAGCCGGTGCCGTGCCAGCAGTGCGAGAACGCGCCCTGCGAGCAGGTTTGTCCCGTCGGCGCCACGGCGCACAGCGCCGAAGGCCTCAACGACATGACCTACAACCGGTGCATCGGGACGCGCTACTGCTCGAACAACTGCCCGTACAAGGTGCGCCGTTTCAACTTTTTGCGATTCCAGGATTGGGAGACGCCGCAACTCAAGCTCTTGCGCAATCCGGAAGTCACCGTGCGCAGCCGCGGCGTCATGGAAAAGTGCACCTATTGCGTCCAGCGCATCAACAACGCGCGCATCGAATCGGAAAAGTTGAACGCTCCCATCCGCGATGGCGCGATCGTCACGGCATGCGAACAGGCCTGCCCGACCGAGGCCATCGTTTTTGGCAATGCCAACGACAAAGAGAGCCGCGTCGCGAAGTTGAAAGCGCAGCAGCGCAATTACTCGCTCCTTGGCGAATTGAATTCGCGGCCGCGCACCACCTATCTCGCTGCGGTGCGCAATCCGAATCCGGAATTGGAGTCGGCATGAGCGCCGGGCAACCACCATTCGATTCTCCCGAAATCCGCCGGCTGACCCCGGTGATCGGACCGGGATATACCTATGGGTCCGTCACGGACAAAATCAGCGCGATCGTACTGACCCGTCCGACTTCCCTCGGCTGGTACATTGGATTTTTGATTGCCTTCAGCCTAATGGGCATGCTGACCGTCGCCGTCGGCTGGCTCATCATTAAGGGCGTCGGCATCTGGGGCATCAACATTCCCATCGGCTGGGGATTTGCCATCGTCAATTTCGTGTGGTGGATCGGCATTGGTCACGCCGGCACTTTGATCTCCGCCATTTTGTTTCTGTTGAATCAGAAGTGGCGCACCTCTATCAACCGCTTTGCGGAAGCGATGACCCTGTTCGCGGTGGCTTGCGCCGGCATTTTCCCGCTGATCCACACCGGACGGCCGTGGATGGCGTTTTACATGTTCCCGTATCCCAGCACCATGGGACTCTGGCCGCAGTTCCGCAGCCCGCTGATCTGGGACGTGTTTGCGGTTTCGACGTACGGCACGGTTTCACTAATGTTCTGGTTCGTGGGCCTCATCCCGGACCTGGCCACGCTCCGCGATCGCGCTGTGAAGACGCCCATGAAGATCATTTACGGCATGCTGTCGATGGGCTGGCGCGGTTCCGCGCGTCACTGGTACCGCTACCAATCGGCCTATTTGCTTCTTGCCGGCCTCGCGACACCCCTTGTGCTCAGCGTGCATTCGGTGATCAGCTTCGACTTTTCCATCGCCATCGTTCCCGGCTGGCATACCACGATCTTTCCGCCGTATTTCGTGGCTGGCGCCATCTATTCGGGCTTCGCCATGGTTTTGACCATCGCGATTCCGCTGCGCAAAGTCTATGGTCTCGAAGACTTCATCACCATGCGCCACTTGGACAACATGGCCAAGGTCATGCTGGCCACCGGGCTGATCGTGGCTTATGGCTACTTCATGGAATTTTTTATGACCGAATACAGCGCAAACAAATTCGACATGTATTTGCTCAAAATGCGCCTGCACGGCCCGTACGCGCCGTTTTACTACGCGCTGATCATATGCAACATCCTGCTGCCGCAACTGCTCTGGTCCTTCAAGATGCGCCACAACGTTGCGGTTCTCTTCATCATGTCGATCGTCGTGAATATCGGCATGTGGCTGGAGCGCTTCGTCATTGTGGTTATCAGCCTGACCCGCGATTTCGTGCCCTCCGCCTGGGGGCGCTATAGCCCCACGTTTTGGGATTGGGCCACGTTCATCGGTACCATGGGTATGTTCGTCACTCTGATCTTCCTGTTCGTCCGCGTTCTTCCGGCGATCTCCATCGCGGAAATGCGCGAACTGGTGGCCGAAACCTCCGAGGATGAGAAGTAATGCTTCTGCACCGCTCCCATATCTACGGCGTGATGGGTGAGTTCGGCGACCCTGAAGAGCTCATTCATGCCGTGCAGAAAATCCGCGAGGCGGGCTACCGCCGTCTTGATGCCTACGCTCCCTTTCCGGTCGAAGGTCTTTCCGAAGCGCTCGGCCTGAAGCGCAACCTCGTTCCGGCGATTACCCTGCTTGGCGGACTCGGCGGGGGTTTGACGGGTTTCCTTTTCCAGGTTTGGGCCAATGTGAGCAGCTACCCAATGAACATTGGCGGCCGCCCGCTCAATAGCTGGCCGGCTTTTATTCCCGTAACTTTTGAGCTGACGATTCTCGGCGCATCGCTCTCCGCTGTTTTCGGCATGCTCGCCTTGAACAGGCTGCCCCAGCCGCACCATCCGGTTTTCAACGTGCATCGCTTCTCGCATGCATCGTCGGACCGCTTCTTTGTTTGCATTGAGTCCCGCGACCCAAAGTTTCATCTGGCGGACACCGCGCGTTTCCTTCAGAGCCTCCATGCTCATCACGTTTCCGAGGTGTCGGATGACTAGCACCTCGCGCTTTTTCGTCGCTGCTTGCGCCACTGCCGTCCTGGTTTTCGGCGCCGGTTGCGACTATCTCCGGCAGGACATGGCCAACCAGCCGAAGAATAAGGCGCTTTCACCTTCACCATTCTTCGAGGATGGCCGCTCGGAGCGCCCGCTCGTCGAGAATACCGTGGCGCGCGGTTCACTTGCCAACGACGAACTCTTCGTGCCGAAGGAATCGAACAATTTCCCGTTGCCTGTGAACCTCGAGCTTCTCGAGCGCGGTCAAGGGCGTTATGGGATTTTCTGCACTCCGTGCCACGGTCTGCAGGGTGACGGCAATGGCATGGTGGCCTTGCGCGGCATGAAGCGTCCACCCAGCTATCATCAAGACCGTCTTCGCCAGGCGCCCAACGGCTATTACTACGACAACATCACCAACGGTTTCGGACAGATGCTTGGCTATGCCGCGCAGATTCCTCCGCGCGATCGCTGGGCCATCATCGCCTACATTCGCGCGCTGCAACTCAGCCGTAACGCGAACGCCGCCGATCTGCCTGCGGAGCTCCGCGAGAAGCTGAATCAAAGCGGCCCGGCTGGCGCAAAACCGGGCGGCGACCAGAAGCCGGACACCGGCAGCACGAAAGATTCGACAGGAGGCAGCTTCTAATGGCTGCGCAGGAATTTCAAGCGCCAGAAAGCGTCGGCCGCCTTCAAACACGGGCGCTGTTCGTCGGTGGCATAGCTCTGCTGGTTTCTATTCTCGGCGCGGTGCTCAAACCCGGGGATTTCTATCAGTCCTACTTGATGAGTTTCCTGCTGATTCTCGGCTTGACCGTGGGCTCGCTCGGCCTCGTGATGCTGCAGCATCTGACGAGCGGCCACTGGGGCATCATCATTCGCCGTCCGCTGGAGGCAGCCTCTCGCACGCTGCCGCTGATCGCCGTGTTTTTTCTTCCCATCCTGTTTTTCGGAATGAAGTACCTCTACCGTGCCTGGCTCAGTCCGGATGAATTACAGAAAGCTCCGCTGTCGCAATTTCAGCAGACTTATCTGACTAGCGGGCGCTTCCAGGTGCGCGCGGTCATCTATTTCGTCATTTGGCTTTTGCTGATGTTCATCTTCAATAGCTTGTCGAAGCAGCAGGACGCCAACCGCGAAGACCGCGCCTTGCGTCTCCGTTTCAAAATGCTGGCCGGCCCGGGCATCATTCTCTACGTTTTTGCGATGACCTTTGCGGCCATCGACTGGGGGATGTCCCTGTCGCCTCACTGGGCCTCCACCATTTACGGTTTCCTGTTCGTCGCGGGACAGTTGATCTCCTCGATGTCGCTGATGATCGCCGTCGTCGTGCTTCTGGCGCGCACCGGGCCTTTCGACAGCGTCCTGCAAAAGCGCCATCTGCACGATTTGGGAAAATTGCTCCTCGCTTTTGTGATGCTCTGGGCGTATTTCGATTTCTCGCAGCTCCTGATCATCTGGTCCGGGAACCAGCCGGAAGAGATCAGCTTCTATCGCACGCGGCTGTACGGCGGTTGGGGCGTCGTCGCGGTGATCGTGCTGGTTTTCCATTTCTTCGTGCCTTTTTTCCTGCTCCTTTCGCAGGATGTGAAGCGCAATGCCAAAGTGCTCCCGAAGATCGCCATGTGGCTCATCTTCATGCGTCTCGTGGATCTATTCTGGATGACGCGTCCGGAGTTCACTTCCCGTGCCGTGCCTACCTGGCTGGACGTTGTTTTGCCCCTCGCGCTTGGCGGTTTGTGGCTCGGCCTTTTCGCTTTCAATCTGAAGCAACAGCCGCTTCTCCCTCTCGGCGATCCAAAACTTGCGGAGGCCATCGAGCGCCATGAGCACTGAGTCTCCCAACACGGGGCAGGAGCCGCGCCACACGGACGTCTCGTTCGAAGAGCGCGACATCAAGGCCAGCACCATCTATGGGTATCTTTTTTCCCTGGGCGTGGCGGTGGTTGCTGCCGCGGTGATTTGCGTTTACATCCTCCGCTTCACGACGCACTTTATGTCTTCGTTCGATACGCCGCCGCCGCCGTCCCGTGAAGCTCTTGGAAAGGATTATCGCATGATGCCGCCGGAGCCACGGCTGCAGGGCGTCCCTGGCCACGAATCCGATCCGCAGGCTGATCTGCGCAAGAAAAATCAGGAAGACACCGAGGCCAATGAAAAGCTGGAGTGGATCGACAAACCCGGCGGCATCGCCCAGATTCCCGTCAAGGACGCCATGAAGATCGTCGCCGAAAAAGGTTTGTCTACCGCGCCTGTACAGGCGGAGAAGAAAAAGTAAAGAGATGAAGAAAGCCCTCCATATCGTCGGGATTGCCGCGCTTTTGCTGGGGACGTGCGCCCTGCATGCGCAGACCATCCCCGGCAACGTCGGCCCGGCGGCCGCGACCATGCCCTCGGTTTTGCAAAACGTGGGATTCGAGCCGCCGCTCAACGGGCCAATGCCGCTGGACCTCGCCTTCCGCGACGAAACCGGCCGCAACGTTCAGCTCCGCGAGTATTTCGGGCAAAAGCCGGTGGTCCTAGCATTCGTCTACTACAACTGCCCGATGCTTTGCGATCAGGTCGAACAGGGCGTCGTCGGCGTGCTGCGCATGCTCTCTTTCAATCCCGGACGCGACTATGAAGTTGTTTTCGTGAGCTTCGATTCGCGCGAGACGCCGGAAATGGCTGCCGAAAAGAAAAAAAAGTCGCTGCTTCATTTCCGCCGCCCGGAAACGGATTCCGGCTGGCATTTCCTCACTGGTTCTAAGGAATCGATTGAGGCCACGGCCAAAGCCGCGAACTTTCGTTTCTCCTTCGATGCCAAGTCCAACCTGTTCGCTCATGCCAGCGGGGTGCTGGTTCTTACGCCGGACGGGCACATCTCGCGCTACTTTTACGGCGTCGAATATCCCGGCCGCGACATGCGTCTCGGACTCGTGGATGCCTCCGCGGGAAAGATCGGCACGCCCATCGATCATGTTTTGCTGTATTGCTATCACTACGACCCCACGGCCGCCACTTACAGCGCTTCGATTCTCAAGATTGTCCGTCTGGGCGGGGTCCTGACGATTCTGTGCATTGTCGGAGGAATTTTGATTTCGCGCCGCCGCGAAACTCTGGCGGCGGCCAGCAATTTGCGCCAGCCGCTTTCCAGCGGCCTGGATCGAGGAGCTCACTAAGCCGTGCAGTCGCAATTGCCATTTTATCCGGAACAAGCTTCCAACTTCGCGCCACAGGTGGACGCGCTGATGCTCTTCCTCACCGCCATCTGCGTGTTCTTTGCGGTTGCCATTACTGCGGTGATCGTCATTTTCTTCTTCAAATTCCACCGCCAACAACCGAATGCCGTCGGTATTGCGTTCCACGGAGATGCCCGGCTCGAGGCCGCGTGGATTATCGTTCCACTGATTCTGGCGATGGCCATGTTCGGCTGGGGCGCGGTCGTCTATGTGGATTATCGCCACACCCCGCAGGACACCCTGGATGTTTACGTGATCGCCAAGCAATGGATGTGGAAGGCGCAGCAGCCCAACGGAGTTAAGGAAATCAATGAATTGCACGTTCCCGTGGGCCGCAACGTCCGGCTGGTCCTCGCCAGCGAAGACGTGATCCACGACTTTTTCGTTCCCGCGTTTCGCGTGAA
>DATNLB010000477.1:0-3437 GCA_035603095.1 Candidatus Acidiferrales bacterium | reverse complement strand
AGGCCAAATCCGGTACGTCCGATTTTGAGTCGACAATACCGAAAGCCCAGCCGAAGCTTTCTGCGACTGTCCGGTAGCCATTCTTTTCCCGGACATAGACAAACATCTCGCATTGGCCGGTGGCACCGCATAAACAGTCTGCATTCCCCTTCACAAGAACACCGTGGCCTAGTTTGCCGAGAGAGATAGGCGCAGACGGGAATTCTGCGAGGGGCGCCTTTTTCTCGCACCAGTCCTGTTTGGAAAGGTCGGCCGCAAAGGCCTTCTCCAAAGCGCTGGCGTCTGAGTCGCTTAGTGTGACGCCGGGAAATTCGTACTGCATGTTTTCCGGGATTGGGAAAAACCTGGGTGCTGGAGCAGTTTGAAGAAGTAGACAGACTGGAATCATCAAAATGCGGAGTAGTGGGCGCATGCGGAAATTCTCCTGAAGCAATTTTTCACGTGGACTGTAGAGAAAGGCTGCGGCGCACCAGCCTCATCAGACGTATTCGATTCTACTGCAGAGTTAGTCTTCGGACCAGCCGAGGGCGGTGAGGGCCTGCTGGAGGCGCGCGAGGGGGAGGCCGACGACGTTGAAGTAGCAGCCTTCGATGCGGGGGATGTAGCGGCCGGCGCGGCCCTGGATGGCGTAGGCGCCGGCCTTATCGTGTGGTTCGCCGGTCGCGAGGTAGCGGGAGATTTCTTCAGGGGAGAGCGCGGCAAAGTGCACCAGCGTGGACTCGACGAAGGTGAGCCGCTCGGCATCGGGAAGGCGGATGAGGGCGACACCAGTGACGACGGCGTGCGTGTGGCCGGAAAGTTTTTCAAGCATATGCCGGGCGTCGTCGGAGGAGCGCGGCTTGCCAAAGATGTGGCCTTCGAGGGTGACGATGGTGTCGGCGCCGATGACGATAGCCGGGCCGACGGCGCGGGCAGCAACCAACTCGGCCTTGGCAGCGGCAAGGCGCTGGACGAGGTCGTGAGGGGATTCGCCGGAGCCCGGCGTTTCGTCAACGGCGGAGGACATCACCGTGAATGGTATTCCGGCGTCGCGAAGAATGCCGGCGCGGCGTTCGGAAGCGGAAGCGAGAATCAGTTTCACGGGAATCCTGGAGGGGAAGAATACTATAGGGCAAGTGCGGTGACGGCCTGTGCTTTGGTCCAGCCGAAGAGCGGGGCGATTTGGACTGGCGACGCGGAGGGGTACAGCGCGCGGTACTTCGTGGCCAGCGCGGTATGGGTGCAGAAAATTTCATTAGTTTGCTGACGCTACAAGCGTCAGATAACCACGGATTCCTGGTATTCGCCGAAGACGCGGCGGAGGGAGTCGGAGATTTCGCCGACGGTGGCGTAGGCTTCCACGGCGGCGAGGATGGCGGGGAGAAGATTTCCGGAAGTGGCGGCGAGGCGCTGGAGTTCGGCAAGGGCGAATTTGGCGCGGGCGGAATCGCGCTTGGCGCGCAGAGCGTTCAAGCGGGCGATTTGGGAGCGTTCGATATCGGCATCGATGCGGAGCGTGGGGATGGTGCGCGGCTCTTCTGCGACGAAGTCGTTCACGCCGACCACAACCTGCTCTTTTTTTTCTACGGCACGCTGGAAGTCGTAGGCAGCTTTCTGTATTTCCCCCTGGATGAAACCTGCTTCAATGGCGCGGAGCATTCCGCCCATCTTGTCGATTTTTGAAAGATAATCTGAGGCGAGCGATTCGATTTCGTTGGTGAGGGATTCGATAGCGTAGGAACCGGCGACGGGATCGACGGTGTTGGTGACGCCGGTTTCGCTCGCGAGGATTTGCTGGGTGCGGAGGGCGATGAGCGCGGCGTCTTCGGTGGGCAGGGCGAGCGCTTCGTCCATGGAATTGGTGTGGAGGGATTGGCAGCCGCCCAGAACGGCGGCGAGGGCTTGAATGGCTACGCGCACGATGTTGTTTTCCGGCTGCTGGGCGGTGAGAGAGGAGCCGGCGGTTTGCGCGTGGAAGCGCAGCATCAAAGAGCGAGGATCCTTTGCTCCAAAGCGTTCCGCCATGATGCCAGCCCAAAGTCGGCGCGCGGCACGGTATTTGGCGATTTCTTCAAGAAGATCGTTGTGGGCATTGAAGAAAAAAGAGAGTTGAGGCGCGAATTCATCGACGCGGAGTCCGGCGTCAAGTGCGGCCTGGACGTAGGCGATGCCGTCGGCAAGGGTGAAGGCGACTTCCTGGACGGCGGTGGAGCCGGCTTCGCGGATGTGATAGCCGGAGATGGAGATGGTGTTCCACTTGGGAAGATGGTCGCGGCACCAGGAGAAAATGTCGGTGACGATGCGCATCGCGGGGCGCACGGGATAGATGTAGGTCCCGCGGGCGATGTATTCCTTGAGGACATCGTTTTGCACGGTGCCGGAAAGTTTTTGGAGGCTGGCGCCCTGGCGTTTCGCAACGGCTACGTAGAGACAGAGCAGGATGGCGGCGGTGGCGTTGATGGTCATAGAGGTGGAGACTCTTTCGAGGGGGATGCCGTCGAAAAGAGTTTCCATGTCTTCGAGGGAGTCAATGGCGACGCCGACTTTGCCAACTTCGCCGAGGGCGAGAGGATGGTCGGAATCCATGCCAATTTGCGTGGGCAGGTCGAAAGCGACAGAGAGGCCAGCCTGACCCTTGCTAAGGAGGTAGCGGTAGCGTTGGTTGGATTCGACGGCGGAGCCGAAGCCGGCGTACTGGCGCATGGTCCAGAGGCGGCCGCGGTACATGGTGGGATAGATACCGCGCGTGAAAGGATATTCACCGGGGAAGCCGATCGATTCTTCCGTCTCGGAGTCAACGACGGCGTCGGGAGTGTAGACGCGTTCTAGCGGAATGCCCGAAAGAGTCGTGAATTTCTCTTTGCGTTCGGCGGGAGTTGCGGATTTGGTTTTGGCGTCGGACATTTTGGGTGCTCGATGGGTTGAGGCCGCGATTGGACTAAGCCAAAAGCGTCTCGATCGAGTCGGGGCGCTACAACTTGCTGGCCTTGCGGAACGACGTTATGGCGAAAAACAGAAATAACAGGGCGACGGCGACGGCGATGCCGATGAGCCAAAGGGCAACGTCGTGCGTCCAGGCGCGCAGGGCGGCGTTGAGCCAGCCCAGCGCGAGGACGGCAAAAACCGCGCCGATGGCCTCGTGAAATAGCTGGCGGAGCACACGCCATAAACGCCGGAAACCGCCTTGCTGTTGCGGCGCGGCCGTTGCGCTTGCGGCTGTCGACATACGAGCATCTTAGCGCAAAACGTGGCGGACAGCAGAGGGGGATACCGTGTGGTCCCGGCCAAAAGGTCCCACGAAACCTGAACGAAGGTACTGTGAACGGATTAGAGACAACGGAACGAAGCCCTATTGTATCCAACAATACGTGGGCCTAGAATGGCAAAAGAAGTAAGGGAGAAGCCGCCTTGCAACTCGACGATCACCTGAAAAACTTGCTCCGCGAACTGGGACACGC
>DATNLB010000673.1:0-4103 GCA_035603095.1 Candidatus Acidiferrales bacterium | reverse complement strand
GTAGGCCTTCGGAATTTCCTTTGCGTAAATCAAATGCAGCGTCAGGTTTTTCGTCTCCCCGGACCGCAGCGGGATGTTCTTTTCCCACTCCGAAAAAACACCTTTTCCAGACGCCCGGAGGTCATAGTCATCCGCCTTCAGTTTCGAAATCGTGAAATGCCCGCTGGAGTCGGTGCGTACCACGTGCGGCGCTGCGCCGCCTGACGATTGGTAAGACACGCTCGCGTGCGCCACTGGCCTATCGTCCGGGCCCAGAACCACGCCGCTCAGCGTGGAGGATCGTTTGCTCTGAGGGGCGGCGAACACGCCGTGAACCGTTACCAGCATGAGCAGGAAAATCGATATGAATACGAGCGTGCGTCTCATTTTTTTCGACCTCGTCAGAGTTCCCACAGGAAACACCGCGGAAGGATCGCGCCTCGATTCGAACGCGAGGCTGTACCTTATCCTTCTGTAGTTTGAGTGTAGAACGTCTATGGCGGGACTGAGCGTCGCACGCGGAGAATGTGCCTCACCGCCAACCTGCCATCTTGGACAGGTACGCGCTCTCGAAGCTTTCGCTTACATCGTCGATTCGATTTGCAGTTCGTCGATCATTTTTTCCAATGTGTTGTTGGCCTTATCGCGCTGCGCTTCGGTGTCCTGAATTTTTTTTCGCAGCGTGTCGAGCTGGGTCTCCTGCTCGTCCAGTTGCCTGGTGTAACGTTGCAGCAGCGCCCTTTCCTCCGCGCTGCCTCGCAGCGCCTTCATGTTCTCACGCAGTCGGCCCTGATCCTCAACGATCCGGTCGATGTCTTTCTGGCGGTTCTCCATCTCTTCTTCCAGCTTTGCCACCACGGCTTTCTGGGCGGTGATCTTCGCGAGCGCCTGTGCCATTTCCGGAGTGATCGTCCCTTGCTTTACAAACACGCCGATCTGATCCTCGTTGAGATTCGAAAGCTGATAGCTCGTAGAAAGCGTCCGCGCTTCTTCCACCGGCAAGGAAGCGGTGGCCTTGGATGGAACTTCTATACGGAAGCGGTATACGCCGGGCGCTTTTTCGTCGGGCTCCTTCGCCGCCTTCGCGAGTTGCCACTCCAATCGTGCGGGATGCTCGACCACCAATGTTCGCGTAACTTCGTCCTGATTCCGCGCTGTATACAATGTCCGCTCTTGCAACTCGCTCACCTGTGTCAGCACGCCATTCGAAATCTTCGCTCTTGTAACGTGTTGCGGTTGAGTGTTTTTCAGAGCTTCTACTAACAGCCCGAGGTCTGTGGCGTAGGAGATGAGCCGGCGCTCCCCTGGCTTGATCGGGTCCGTAAGCCCCTCGCCGGCGAACACTTCGTTTTCCAGCACGCTGAAGCTTCCGCCATCGAACGTGAGAGGACTTGTATTCTTGAGCCACAGTCCGCGCAGAGGACGCCCCGATCCGGTCGTACCGCTCCAAAGTGAGATTTTCTCTGCGTCGATCTCCGTCTGCGCGATGGGCACGAGTGCGGACTGGTTTTTCTTCAGGGTCACGCGGTCCTTCAATTTGTATTCGAACAAGTCGCCCAATTCCTGACCGCTTGCCGCTGCTTCACCCATCGCTCGTGCTTCCTCGAGACTTGCCACGGAAGGACCAGCGCTGAATGCTCCGCCTCCTACTCCACCACCACTCCCAACCCCGAGTCCAACGTGGGGCCGGTTCGCGACGGCGCTCAGCTTGCTAACCACGAGCATCGATGACGTTGCGGTCTGAAGGCTAGTGGCATCGGCGCTCACCTCCACGGTTTGTGTGCTCGAACCCAAATGCAATTGGGTATTGAACTGGTTCTCGCCCGGTGAGACATTGAGCCCGGTAACTACATTTTTCTGGAAACCCTGTCGCTCAACTTCGACTCGGTAATTTCCCGCAGACACTCCAGAAAACGTGTACTGTCCGTTGCTCTCCGTGGTGGTCTGGGCCACCACTCCGTTGTTTTCATCCAGCAACCGGACATTTGCTCCGGAAACCGCGGCTCCTGACGGATCCGCCACCATCCCCGCGAGGCGGCCGTTTCCTCTCATCAGCGTTGCCGCATGCGTTTGCGGCGAAAGTTGCACGCTCTCCGGCAATGCCACCACCGGCCGCCTCCCGTAAAACGGCTCCGAGAGCTGCTGGATAAACGAGTGCGGCGCTCCCGCCACGAGTGAGAGTTCCACGCCGTCCCAATCCTCGCCCACCGTGTTGTCCACGATGGCCCAGCCTTGAAGCAAGGGCTTCTTGTCTGCTTTCGACGGCAGGACGATGCGGTAGGTGGTCTTCCAGATCGGCACTTCGCTGATGTAGCTCACATACAAATTGCGCTCGCCTGTGCCTGTCGTCGAGATGGTCATGCGGCGCACATCCTGGTCGCGCGAGGAGGCGATCAAGCCAAGATATTTCCCCACTTCCACCTGCAAATCTTTTTCGGCGATTCGAACGCTCGTGGCCGAATTCAAATCCACACTGTGCACTTCGCCGCCGTCCGTGATCAGCGAAATCTCGTCCGTCTCCACCGTCCAGCCGGGACCAGCACCCGTGCGCGTTTTGCGCTCCACGCTCAAGAGTTTGCCTGTCAACTGCGGCCCGTTTCCGCTGCGAACTTCCAATCTCGCCCCGCGTAGTGCGCCAAGGAACTCCGCCGTCGTCGGCCGTTCGCCCAGTGACAATCGCAGCGTGGCCAGCCTTCGCGCCAGCGGCGCTTCCGAGTTGTAGTCTACGCCGGTGATCCGGCCGCCGGAGAGATCCAGGACGGTCAACGACTTCAGCACATCATTTAGTTGCGCGCTTGTGAAATCGATATGCACACCTTGACTGCCACGCACGCGTCCCAGATGTTCGAAATATCCCACGCCGTTCTTGTAGAGGACGACGCGCCGCACGGGCAGCTTCGCCGCTGCCGGATTTGTATGTTCGCGCGCTTCATTCGCTGCTTCGGCATTTTGCGTTCTGCTAGCTGGAGTTGCTTTTTCTTGTGCTGAAGTCGAATGGCAACACACGAAGAGATAGAGTACTGGTAGGACCCGCCTCATGAACCACCCCCGTCCCAAACGAATAACGTACTTGTCAATCGAGATGCGGGGGACTTCACTAGCGTTGTCCGGTGCTGCAGATTTTTCTCTGCTAAATCGTGCAATTGCCAGCTGCTCTAATTTTTCTGATCGTGCACACCAATCCGCTGATATGAAATACTTGAACTCCAAGCTGCTCTCAGGAGTTCCGATGCCACGCTATCTCACGCAGCACACACTCGCCTGCCTCACGCGCCAGGGAGCCGAAGCTCTTGCCCAGCGCATGCGGGCCGGAGGGCTCGCTCATGCGGAACGCGTCCTCGTCAACATGCTCGAAGGAAAAATGTTCGTCGAATTCCGCGCCGATTCCCGCGAGAATCTGGAAGCCTGGCTGAGAACGGAAGGAATGCATTTCGATTTTCTGGTTCGCATCGAGTGGGAAATGCACGGGGACAAACTTCAGATCGCTGATTGAATCCGGCGCTTTGCGAGATGTTGGGAACTGTCGAGCAAGTGAGAGGCGCTGAACCAGTGACCGGAATCGCCACCTCGCGTCCCAAAAACGGTCACTCCTGGCGCGTGTTCTTGATTGCAGAGAGCTTCTAACATATTCATTTACATTTACTTACGTTGGTCGAAGCGGTGGCGATTGGCCTGCCAATCCCTACCAGACTATGTGCAGCACCACCACCTCCCTACTCCTTGATGGCGCCGCCCGCTCCGCGTTGCTCCTGCAGGCGCGAAAGGGCGACCGCGAATCGTTGGCCAAACTGATCCTGCCATACGCACCTAGTTTGTACCTGGGGGCGCTGCGGCTGACGCGCAATCCCGCGGACGCGGAAGACGCGCGGCAGGCGGCCTTCCTGAAGGTGATGACGCGCCTTGAGCAATTTGCCGGCACTCCGGGTGAAAGCCGGGACAACCTGCACGCGTGGGTTTCGCGCATCGCGGCGAATGCGTCGATCGACGTGATCCGCAAGCGGCGCGACGGCAGGCTCTTCTCACTCGAAGAGCCGCGCGGTGCGGGCGAGGAAACGCTGGGAAGTAACGTGACGGCGCGCGAAGATAATCCCGAAGAGCGCTTCGCGCGGCGCGAAATGCGCAAG
>DATNLB010000373.1:0-4443 GCA_035603095.1 Candidatus Acidiferrales bacterium | reverse complement strand
TTCCCTTGCTCACAAGTGGTTGGCCAGCCGAATGCCAGCGACGCTCAAGAGCAGACCGGCTACTACGCTTGCGCCTACATAGGCCGAGGCCCAGGCCCACTCGCCGGCTTCCAGCATCTTGGCGGTTTCCCATCCGAAACTGGAAAAGGTGGTGTATCCGCCGAAGAAGCCGACGGCGATGGCCACGCGCCAGTCTGGCGAGATTACCATGCGATTGAGCGTGAATTGGCCGATCAAGCCGAGGAGGAAGCAGCCGGTCAAATTAACTAGCAGGGTGCCGAGAGGGAAGGTGCTCTCCGTGCGGATTTGCACTACCCCCTGGAGGCCGTAACGCGCCAGCGTGCCGGCGGCGCCGAAAATCGCGATCAACGCAAGACGCAATGTCGCTCCCGATTCAAAAAGGAAGTCAGTCTAGCATTTTCCCGCATTGTCGGAAGGCCAATTCAATGGCTCGATCCATGGCTGCAAGCGGAGATTCAATCGTCTTACCGTGTCCTACAGCGAGGCGCGCGGGTTTGAGGTTCCGAAGTTTCTTTGCGCTTTCGGCCGCGTACTCCCGGTTCCAAGAGAATAACGCAGGAAAAGGGAAGTAGAACTTGAATACGCCAGCCGCGATCACACCCATTTGCGTTGTGAAAGCGTCTCCGGCGATCAATGAACCATCCCGGACATCCAGGTAGGCCATGTGGCCCGGCGTGTGACCCGGAGAAAAAATTGCCTGAAGAGAGCCGACGCGGTCACCATCCATGAGGACCCGCGTGGGAAGAGATTTAACGCATGGGAAACCGAGCAGCTTTTTCCCCGTTTCCCCGGCGTCGAGCGAAAAGTCCTGCCGCAGGAGTCGGGACTCACGTTGCCCAACAACAAATTCGATATCCGGAAGTTCGCGAATGAGAGCATCTGTGGATCCCACATGATCAATGTGGGCGTGTGTGAGAACGATGCGGCGGATCGGAGCGCCCTGGGTTCGCGCTGCTTCGCGTATGCCGGACGCCGATCCGGCGAGGCTCGTATCTATGAGCGTGAGCCCGTCGGCTTCCCTGACCAGAAAACAATTGATCATTCCGAAGCGAGTCAGTCGGAAGAGGTTTTTGGTTTCTTGAGTTAGTTCCACCCCATTACCCAAAAGAGGGAGACGCTGTCGATGTTGCGTGCGTCGGATTCGGTTTGGCTTTTTCGAGGAGGACGATTTTCTCAAGCCGCCCTTTGCTGTTGGAGACGACCAAGTCGGCGCTGATCTTGTCGCCGGGTGCAAGCGATTCGGCCTCTTTGGGAACGGCGATGACGTAGCTCATGGTCATCGCGGGCATCAATCCAGGAATGTCTCCATGTTTTACGATGATGACTTTCTTTGGTAATTCAACCGCGATCACTTCGGCCTGGATGGAGTAGTGCTTCTCTTCGGGCTTGCCTTCACACCCCGCCAAAACGGAAATCAAGATTCCCGCGGCCAGCATCACCGAAGTCTTCAAGCGTCGCATTGGTTTCTCATTCCTTCTTATGATTCTCATGAAAAGGGCCGTGGCGGCAAGCGCTTGCTGGAAGGGACTCCACTAGCGGCCGCCACGGCTCCTGCGCCACCGTTACAAATGAAAACGGTAGCGAACTTGGACGTACAGTTCGCGCGGGTTCAAGTAGTGCGTCCCGCCGAAGGTAAAACTGTTGTCGAGGAGGACGCGGCGATTGGCGACGTTGATGGCCTGCAGGTTGGCGGAGAATCGTTCGCCGAAGCTCTTGCCGAGAGAAAGGTCAAAAGTGGTGTGCGACTGCAAGTGGCTTGGTGGCGGACTGCCGTTGGAGAATCCGGACGCGTAATAGACGTCCGTCGAGGCGTAGGCGCGCCAGGGGAGCGTGTATTGGCCGCCGAGGTGTAGCGTATTGCGCTGGTCGTGATCGAGGAATTTGAAACCATCGCCAAAGGAGAAGTTGGTAAGACCGCCGTTGATGTCTCCGAAACCGAGGGCGAGCTGGTTCGAATAGGTTAAGTAGACCTGGGCGCGATTGCGGACGCGGGGAGAACGTAGCGTGAGCTCCCAGCCGTTGATGCGCGCGCCCTGAATGGTTATCGGGAAAAACAGGTCGGAGTTGTTGAAGTTGTTGTGGTCGAAGAAATTTTCGGCGCGAGTGAGAAAATTGCTGGCGTCGAGCGTCCATCCGTGAAAAGGAATGGTGACGCCAAACTGGTGTTCTTCATCGCGTTCTCCGTGGAGCGGAATGAAGGTCAGGTTCTGATTGTTGGCGGCTTGCAGGAGCGGACCGGAAACGGTCAGCAATGGCGGCGCCTGGTAGAAATGTCCGTAGAAGGCGCGGAAAACCCAGTGCAGCTTGGGAATCCGCAGGGAAGCGCCGACGCGCGGACTGGAGGCATTCTCGACCACGCCGCCGGAAAAGTGCGTTTGGCGAAATCCACCATTTAAAGTGAGCCACGATGTCGCCTTGAATTGTTCCTCCGCATAGACCGCTGCGAGCGATCCATCGGGGCTATGTCTCTCGGGCGGGTCCACGCTCTCGCATTGCGAAGGGTCGTGGCAGATCAAACCAAAGAGTTGGCCGTCCTGTTGAGAGAAGCCGTAGAGGCCAACGCGAAGATTGCTGCGGTTCTTGATCCAGGAAAGCGTGGCCTGTCCACCTTCGTACTTTGAGCTGCGGTCTTCGGTTGCCGAACTGGGGAAGTCCTGCAAGGTGCTTTGATAATTTGCGCTGTTGTAGTGATAGAAGGGCGAGATTGTGAGCATGAGTCCCGGACTGAACGTGCGGACCCACGAAAAAGTAACAAAGGAATCGTTTTCACGGTTGGCGTCGCGGAGGAACTGGCCTTGCGTGCCGGGGTCGTTTGGATCGAAAGGGACCTGAAAGAAGTCGCGCCGCAACTGCGCGACCAGGCGGAGCTGGTCTTGTGAATCCGCGTTGTAGATCAACGAAGTGAACCCGCCGAAGCCGTTGGCCGCGTCGTGGATGACCGCGGAGGTTGGAGTCTGCAAGCCGAGATTGGTGCGGTTCCCGTTCACGCTGGCGTAATAGGCGAAGCGATTGGTGTGGCCGCCGAAATTGAATTGATCATCGGTTTGATAAAAGTTGCCGCCGCTGAGGACAAGCTCGGCTTCGTTGTCGCGCTCAAAACCGGTTCGCGGTGCCACGTTGAAAATGCCGTAAGTGCGGTCGCCGTAGTCGGCAGAATAGCTCCCGCGTTGCGCCTCCATCGTGTCGATGTCTTTTGGGTCGACCTGGGGGCCGAGGTTGCTGGCGATGTTGGTGTTGGGAATGGCGACGCCGTCGATCAGCCAGGTCACTTGATGGCCGCCGCGGACGTGCAACTGGTCGTGGACGACGTAGGAACCGGGGACGTAGTCGGTAATCAGCGCCAGGCTGTTGGTTCGCGAAGCGCCGGGTGTATCACTGATTTCCAGCCGGTTGACGAGCGTGGTTGGCGTGATCGATTCGAGCTGCGCCGTTCCTGCATCGGCTGAGACGATGATCGACTCCGTTTGGGAGCCGAGCTTCAGCTCAAAATGCAAAATGGGGGCGGTGCCGGAGAGCACAGCGATCGATTGTTCCTCCGGGGAGAAGGAGGCGGCGGAAGCTGTTACGCGATATTCGCCGAGTGGAACCGCATCGAAGTGAAATTCGCCGTTCGGGTCGGTTTGCGCCGTTTGAACGTAGCTGGAGGTTTTGGCCTTCAGCGTGACGGTGACGTCTTGAACGGGCCGGTGCTGCGGATCGTGAACGATGCCGCGTACGGTACCGAAGACGGTGGCGAAAGCTGGGAGAGCAATAAACAAGGAAACTACGAATAGGAATGCACGTTTCATGGAATCTCATTCTCCTTCAGAGGATTAATCGCGCGGCATCCAAGCCGCAGCTCGAGTTGATCAGCAAATGTTAGGGAAGACGGCGGCGCGCTAAACGGCCGCAGAAACGAAGCGAGGAGGAGGAGAGAGAGGTTCGATGGAACGCGGAAAATCCAAGGGCTTCGCCAATTCGATCGGCGACTTCATCGCGGCCGACGCGGCGACTGCTGCGGGTGGGGGCAGCACGAAAGCAATCGAAGTAACCAGCGAGCGGTCAGAATCGTGACAGCAAGACATGCTGCAGGCCATCATTCCGGTCATATCATGCCCGCAATCCATGTGATTCGCATGTTCGGCGGGAGTTTTCTGGTGATGGTGCGCAGGAATCGGGCATTGACCGGAGGTGCAGCAGGCGGATTGATACGACGACCATGCGGCTCCCGCAAGCGGCGCGTAGAGCAAAACAACCACGAGCAGGCAGATGCTTGCGGAAATCGAACGGCGGCGATTGTGACGCGCAGTTTGCATATCGTCTGGGAACCGATACCTATTATCACGTACTATAGCGTGAAGCGCCATAGTTTGCAAGGCCCTACCAAAGATGGCTGCCAAGGTGCAGATTCACGATACCTCAGATACTCCCGCTATTTACGGT
>DATNLB010000653.1:0-7292 GCA_035603095.1 Candidatus Acidiferrales bacterium | reverse complement strand
GTGAATATAAAAGAGGCGGGACTCGCCTTGTTAGCCTGTTCGCAATCTTCGCCTGAGGCTAGGGCGTCGTGGCAGGAACCCACCGAAGCGACTCGGGTGCAAGCGTGCGCCTGAGAGCCGTAGGAATCCCCTCCGTTCACGGAGGGGAGGATGTCAATTGCCCCTATGCTAGCAGAACGATTCCCTTAGTTCCCGGGGCCAACGGGCCTACTGTTGCCGCAATATCAGGACGAGGTCTTTACCCACTGTCAGCCCACTTCTTCGGGGAGGTGGCGCTCATGCTGTGACTCGTCATCAAGGGCGCTAGGCCGCCAGCGCTAGGCACCACAGCCTTATCGTCGGCGGCTGCCTAGGCTACGCTCCGTGGGTTGCCCCGGATGCTAAGGTTTAGTGGAACAGTTCCGCGCTTGAGAGGTACCCAATGTTGCCTCCACTCCCATCGTAGCCTCCCACAACCATCGCCTCTCCGTTCCCCAGCAAGACGGCGCTGTGGTCGGTTCGCCCGGTATTCAGGTTCGCGGCAAGGCTGAACTTTCCGGTCGCCGGATTGTAGAGCTCCGTACTGGCCAGGTGAGCGCCGCCGCCAGCGATCAGCACCTCGCCGTTACTTAGCAGGGTGGCAGTGTGATTATAGCGCCCAGCGTTCAAGCTCCCTGTGGAGGCCCATTTGCCGGTCGAGGGATTGTAGATTTCGGCGCTGGAAAGAAAAGGTGCGATGGCGTTGCTGTTCTGGCCACCGGCAGCCAAGACCTCTCCGTTGTCCAGCAGCGTTGCGGTGAAAAGCTCGCGGGATGTCTTCATGCTTCCGGTAACCGTGAAAGTACCGGTCACGGGGTTGTACAGCTCTGCGCTTGCCAAGTAATTCCCCGCAGAGTTGACGCCGCCCGCAATCAAGGCCTCGCCGTTCGGCAGGAGAGTAGCCGTGTGGCCAAGGCGCGGCGTATTCAAGCTGCCCGTGAGACTGAAAGTGCCGGTAGAGGGATCGTAGAGTTCCGCGGCAGGAATCAAACCATTTGTATCAGCTCCGCCGGCTATCAAGACCTGGCCATTGTTGAGCAGCGTCGCAGTGAACCCAGGTGTCAAATAGCTGCAGCGCTCTGCATGCATGCTGCCGGTTACGGTGAATTTTCCGGTCGAGGGATCGTAGAGCTCTGCGCTCGAATAGCAGACATGCTGAGTGCCTGTTGGCATGAAGATGTATGCGTCGCCTCCGGCGATCAGCACTTTTCCGTTGTTCAGGTGCGTTGCCGTAAAGTTGGCGCGCCCGGTGTTCAAATTACCCGTAAGGTTGAACGTTCCCGTTGCGGGGTTATACAGCTCGGCACTCGGAATGCCGTAAAGCCCCCTGTCTCTCCCGCCCGCGACGAGCACTTCGCCATTGTTCAGAACCGTTGCAGTGAAAAAAGCACGCTGGGTCCCCATGCTACCCGTGAAGGACCAGCTTTGCGCCTGCGCCTTCAGACTCACACCAAGAAACAACGCGATGAAACACACCCACCGACTCACGTTTACTCTTCTCATGGAATTTCCTCTCTAGGTGTAGGCGCATCCACCTGTGGACCAAATATCAGTTTGGACGCGGAATTGAGTGTGCAAAGGCCAAACAGCATGTAAAAAATTCGTAAAACGACACGCTTCGAGTGTTCCCGCGAAGCAAGGTCGGCTGCGAAAAGCTATCGAGAACCGCTTTGGGAAGGCAAAAGGATGAGGTCCTGAGAATCGGCTAACAGGAAGCTATCCGGCTTCGACGGCCCGATTAGAAGTCGGCATCTCGTCGTCCGCGCCGGCGAACCAGCTACTCGACTCTTAATGCGTCCGTCGGGTTTACGCATGAGGCGCGATGCGCGGGAATCAGTGCGGCGCCAAGCCCCGCCAAACAAAGAAGCAGGATAGTGATCGCGATTACGGCAGGGTCGGCAGGTTTCACGTCATACAGCTGCGATTCTACCAGGCGACCCAGAGCCCAGACAAAAGGCAGACCGATACCTATTCCTGAAAGGATCATCGTCAACGCGTCTCGAAGAACCAGCCAAATTGCCGACCAGCGCATAGCGCCAAGCGCCAGCCTGATCCCGATCTCGCGCGTGCGCTGCGTCACGACAAAAGACATCACGCCGTACAGGCCAACAAGCGAGAGCAACAGCGCAAGTGTGCCGAAGCTGCTGGACAGCGTCGCCAGCATATGCTCGGAATTCAAGGATCGATCCACCTGTTCATTCAACGTACGGAAATCGGTCATCGGCAATGCCGGATCGACGCCGTGAACTATCGCACGAAGCGATGGGAAGAAAGATTCCGGCGTTCCGCGAAGCCTCACATAGAAGGTGCCGCCAGCGCCTTCGCCTTCGAAAAACGGAAAATACGCTTGCTCCGACTCCTCGCGAAGCCCGCGATAACTAAAGTTGGACATAACACCGACGATTTCAGTATTCGGCTTAGCGTCTGGTCCAGAACCCTCACAGATTCGCACTCCTAGGGGACTCCGCCCTCCCAAGTAGCGCTTCACGAACGCTTCGTTCACGATGGCAGATCGTTGGCCTGGCTCGCCCGGTGTGCGTGCATCACGTTCATCGAAGTTTCGTCCCGCAATGATTCTTATACCCATGGTTTGGAAGAATCCCGGCGTAACAGAGTTCAGATTGACGTCGCGGTCAGTCGAGATTCTCTTGTCTGCAAGGATCGTCATCGGATCGTTCCAGCTTCCGCCAGTCAACAATGCGAACCGCGCTATCGCAGAGGCCTGAGTGATCGGAGATTGACGAATTGCTTCATCGATATGGCGAATCAGCCGGTTGCCCTCCGCTGGGGAGTATCCGCTTCGTAGAGAGTCGATTCCGAATGAGATGAGGCTCGAAGTTGTGAAACCCGGCCCCTTAGCCATCAATGCATCCAGAGTTCGAACAAACAATGCCGCGCCTACGACGAGCGTCAAGGTCAAAGCAATCTGCGCGGTCACAATAACCTTTCGAAGTCGTACGCCACCGAACGCCGTGCCGCCTCGCTCCCGGAGCGATGACACAAGTGAGCGCCGCCCTGCCTGCCAAGCCGGAGCCAGCCCGCTCAAAAGGCCCGCCGCGACACTTGCGACAAACGCGAAGAGCAAGAGACGCGAATTGACGTTCGCGTGCAAAGCCGTGGGGGCGGTTCCCAGGGGAAGGAACGCGATGAGAGTTCGCACAGCAATCGGAGCCGCTGCGATCCCAAGCAATCCCCCGACGAGCGCGATCAGCAGGCTGTCAGCAAGAAGCTGCCGCCCCAGTCGCCCGCGCGAAGCGCCGAGGGCCAGCCTTGTTGCAATCTCACGATCACGGGCCGATCCACGTGCCAAGAACAGACCGGAGACATTCAAGCAAGCCAGGCCCAACAATACTGCCGTCACAGCGAATAGCACCCACAATGGTTCCAACAGCCGCCGCCTCAGTGCGGAATGACCTTGTGGTGCAGCCGTGAGCACTAACGACGAATTGAGGAATTCCCTCCGGCGTTCAGGTGTGATTATGGGAAATCCTGCGCGGCGCGTATCCTCCTGCAGCATCGCTTTGAACCAAGGCTGCAGCCCTGCCTCCGCTTCTTGCAACGTCACACCTTGATTCAAGCGGCCCAACACCTGCATCCAGCGCGTGCGGTGATCTAGAAGACCGTTGAAACCTGGGATGGCTTGTGCCGACATCGACGCAGGAATCCAGATGGATGGAACCTCGCCAACGTCAATGCCCTTGAACGTCGACGCAGCTACTCCGATGATGGTCATCGGATGACGATTAACCAGTACCTTTCGGCCAACTACATCTGGAGCGCCTCCGAGTTGCTTCTCCCAGAAGTCGTAGGAAAGGACAGCCACCGGCTTCGTGTTTGGCGTACCATCATCGGCGTGCGTCAAAACGCGCCCCACGGCCGGCTCGACTCCGAGCACCGGGAAGTAGTTACCGGAGACAATCTCCGCAATCGCAGGGCGGTAATCGTCGCCGGTTGAGAGATTGACAGTTGTGAGTGCGCGGCAGAATACGCCCTCGAATAAGTGCTTCTGCTTGTCAAGATCGCGGCAGATCGGGTAAGACATCAGATTCCAGCTGCCGAAGCCATTCGCAACTTGATCGCCTCGCCAATCGATCAGGACAATACGTTCAGCCTGACGAACGGGAAGCGCGTGCAGCAGCACCTGATCCACCAGCGAGTAGATGGCAGTCGTGGCTCCAATGCCGAGCACGAGCGAGAGCACAGCGGTAATACTGAACGAGGGCGTCCTGAGAAAAGAGCGTGTGGAGAGGCGGAGATCGTATGCGAAATCCCGTAGCCATCGAGTCAGCCAGATGTCTCGCACTTCCTCTTGGATTTGGGCGATGCCCCCCAGTTCCAGAAGTGCTTGTCTCCGCGCCTCCCCAGTTGGCAGACCGGACCTCTCAAGATCGGTGATTCGCCGGTCGAGGTGGTAGCGCAATTCGCGCTCCAGGCCGCTCTCCAGCTTCTTGCGACGGAACCAGTTCGCTAGTTGCGTCATCATCATCTGGTGCCTTCATTGAAAATGAGCTGCACTGCGCCCGCCAACCGCGCCCAATCGTGCTTTTCGGCGGCGAGCTGCTTTCGTCCGGAAGCCGTCAGTGAGTAGAACTTGGCTTCCCGCCCCGTTTCTGATTGCTTCCATTCGGCCCTAAGCCATCCCTTTAGCTCCAGCCTGTGTAGTGCAGGATAGAGGGAGCCTTGATTCACTTGCACTACCGAGCGCGAGATCTGGTCCACTCTTTGGGCGATGCCGTAGCCGTGCACCGGCTCCAGCGACACAATCTGCAGAATCAGCATGTCCAGCGTGCCTTGCGGAATGGGGAAACGTTTCAATGCCTCAACCTTCTACCCGTCAGCGTACATTATGATAGGTCGAAGGTCAAGGCGTGCAACCATCGCGAGGTCTGGCAGTCACGTTTGTGGGAAACTGACCAACTACCTACGGCACCGTGAAGTTGACACCTCCAAGAGGGGCGTCTATCGTTCGAAAGAGTCGTGGAAGAGGGATCGCGGATGCACATTCTCGTGCTGGGCGGCGGCGGACGCGAACACGCTCTCGTGTGGAAACTGAACCAGAGCCCACGCGTGGAGAAAATCTGGTGCGCCCCCGGGAATGGCGGCATCGCCGCGGAAGCGGAGTGCGTGGCCATTGACACAGGTGATGTCGCCGCGATCGTTACGTTTGCTGAAAAGGTTCATCCCGATCTGACCATCGTGGGACCGGAACTGCCTTTGGTGAACGGGCTGACCGATGCCTTCCGTCAACGGAATTGGGCCATTGTAGGGCCTTCTCAGCAGGCGGCGCAGCTTGAAGGAAGCAAAATTTTCTCGAAAGAATTTCTGCAGCAGCATGGCATTCCCACCGCAAAAATGTACGGCAAGTTTGACTCTCCCGCGGATGTCTACGGCGCACTGAGTTCCGTGGCCTGGCCGGTAGTGATCAAGGCGGATGGATTGTGCGCCGGCAAGGGTGTTTTTCTGGCGCCGGACTTCGCCGCCGCAAAAGATTTTGTCGAACGCGTGATGGAAAAGAATGAACTTGGGCCGGGCGGAACGCGAATTCTCCTGGAGGAGACGCTGGAAGGCGAAGAGCTATCATTCATCATTCTCACCGATGGAAAGCGGTACGCGCCGCTTGTTCCCACACGCGATCACAAGCGCGTCTTCGATGGAAACCACGGCCCGAACACGGGTGGCATGGGGGCTTACTCGACGGATGAATTGCTGCCGGAAAATCTTCGAGAGACCATTCGTTCGACGATTGTCGAACCGACGTTACAGGGGCTGGCCGCGGACGGCATTGGCTATCAAGGGTTCTTGTACATCGGCCTGATGCTGACGAACGCCGGACCAAAAGTCCTGGAGTTCAATTGCCGGTTGGGGGATCCCGAAACCCAGGCCATTCTGGCACGGCTGGATTTTGACTTGGCAGACATCCTCAACGACGTTGCCAAAGAACGCTTGGACCTCTCAAAACTAAGCTGGAAGCCCGGGGCCAGTGCCTGCGTCGTTCTGACGTCAGGTGGGTATCCGGGAAAGTTTGAGAGTGGCAGAAGGATTGACGGCCTAAACGCTGCGGAAAAGATTAGTGGTGTGAAGATTCTGCACGCCGGGACGAAGCTCGCCGGAGACGGTGTAGTCACAAACGGTGGCAGAGTGCTCGGGGTTACAGCGGCAGCCACGTCGCTCAAGGCCGCGTTGGCCTTAGCCTATGAAGCTGTTTCACGAATTCACTTTGACGGCATGCACTACAGAAAAGACATCGGGGCTCACTCAACTCGGCTGAAAGCCGCGGGAGACTAGAAGCCATGCCGCGGGTGCAAAATCTTTTCCGCGCTCCGAAAAAGCGACTGCCGATGGAAGAACTTTCCGAAGTCCGTGCCGTTGGCGACACCGGCTTCGAAGGTTGCGCACACGCGCGGCCCGCAAGCAAGCGCCAGGTTTTGCTCGTGGATCGCGAGACCTTGGAGGCCATGGACCTCCGGCCAGGAATTGTCCGCGAGAACATTACAACCGATGGCATGAACGTGAAAAGCCTGCAGATCGGCCAGCAACTCCGCATCGGTGAAGCGCGTCTGGAAGTCAGTGAGGTATGCAACCCCTGTGATCAGATGGAGGCAATCCGTCCCGGGCTTCGCAAAGAGCTTTGGGGACGGCGTGGCATGTTGTGTCGCGTTCTGGAGGGCGGAGTGATCCGCCGCGGCGATCCCATCGAAAAACTCTCCTAAGATTTGGGTCAGTTTGTTCCGCTGAGCCCGTGACACGGACATAATGGACGACTCACGCAAGAAAGATAGAATATATTTGCAATGACAAAAGATTGTGCCGCAATCTTCGATCTGGGGGGTGTGGTAATCGATTGGAACCCACGTTACCTCTACCGCAAGCTGTTCAATGGCAATGAAACGGCGATGGAATACTTCCTCGGTGCGGTTTGTACATCGTCGTGGAACGCACAGCAAGATGCCGGGCGACCGTTTGCTGATGGCTGCAGTTCTCTTAAACGACTTCATCCAGACAAGGCAAAGTTAATTGATGCTTGGTTCGAGCGATACGAGGAAATGCTCGGGGGAGAGGTTCCTGGCACCGTCGACATTCTCCGAGAATTGCGGTCGCGGAGTGTACCGATATATGCGCTTAGCAACTGGTCCGCGGAGACGTTCCCTATCGCTGTCAATCGATTCGAATGCCTGAGCTGGTTTAACGGCGTGCTGCTTTCTGGGCAGGTCAAGGTGTTGAAGCCAGACCGGCGTATTTTTGAGATTTTCCTGGATACTTTTCGAATCGAGCCG
>DATNLB010000293.1:0-3990 GCA_035603095.1 Candidatus Acidiferrales bacterium | reverse complement strand
AGAATCGGATGTACCCCAATGGCGTCAAAATAATTCGCCGATACGATGCTCCCTGTCGTGACCTCGGCCCGGTCGCCGATGCTGAGAGTCGTGCCCATAATCTTGCTCACAAAAAATGCGTCAAACAGCGTGCAATTTCTCTGCAAGTCAGCAAAATCTGGCCACGAAATAGCAGTATGGCCAGACTCGCCGCGCGCCGTTCCGGCGAGCGCAAGCAGTTGCTCCTGGTGGGTTACGGCCGGGTACGGACGGAATAGGATCCCTTCGATCCAGCTGAAAACAGCGGCGTTCGCACCGATCCCCAACGTCAGGCAGAGAATTACAAGCGCAGAAAACCCCGGACTGCGCCGGAGCATCCGAAGACCGAAGCGGAGGTCTTGCAGCGCCGTCTCGATCATAGGGAGTCCTCTCTGGTCGCGGTAGAGTTCTTTGGTCTGCTCGAGGCCACCGAAGCTGCGAAGGGCTTCGCGGCGGGCGGCGGCGGGGGGCATGCCTTTGCGCAAGTTCAGCTCGATGGACATTTCCAGATGGGAGCGCAGTTCGTCGTCCAGGTCGTCTTCGAGATGGCGGCGGAAGAGTGCGGCGAGACGCTGGAGAAACGTGCGGAATGATTCGCGCATGGCTAGGTCGCCTTCAAAACGTGGTTGATCATGTTGGACATGCGGTCCCAACTTTCGGCTTCTTCTTCGAGTTGCTTGCGCCCGGCGCGGGTCAAGGAGTAGAACTTTGCCTTGCGGTTGTTCTCCGAGATGCCCCACTTCGAGGTGATCCAGCCGCGCTGCTCGTGGCGCAACAAGGCGGGATAAAGCGTGCCCTGGTTGAGTTGCAGGAGATCTTTGGAAACTTGCTGGATGCGCAGGGCGATGCCGAAACCGTGCAGGGGCCCCATGGTCGCAAGCGTCTTGAGGATGAGCAAATCGAGTGTTCCTTGCAGGACTTCCGATTGGGGAGAAGGCATATGCTCCTTTAGACGGTCAACAGGAGAAAAAGAGAGCCTAACATATTTCTGTTGGCCATCAACAGGAGTTTTGGTGCAAGAATTGTACGGCAAAGGAGAACATCCATGAGCGAAGGCATAGGAGCACCACCAGCAGGGACGGGGGAAGCGCAAGCGAGAGCCGTTCATTACCAGCGGCCGGGATTGACGTCCATCACGCCGTACATCATCGTGCGGCCCGCGGCTCAGTTCATCCAATTTCTGAAGTCGGCGTTCGAATGCGTGGAGCGGATGAGGATGCCGGCGCCGGACGGCTCGATCATGCACGCGGAGATGGCTATCGGCAACGGCGCGATCGAAGTAAGCGACGGAAACGCCGAGTATCCGACTGCGTCCGCAGCAATACATCTATATGTGGACGACGCTGAGGCCACATACCAACGCGCGCTGCGCGCCGGGGCGGCATCGATCTATCCCGTGGGGGATCATCCGTCGGGCGATCTTCAAGGCGCGGTCAAGGATCAGTTCAGCAATCTTTGGTACATCGCCGAGCCAAGCGGCGAATGGACTCCCGGGCCCGAAGGGGTGCCTTCGGTGCAGCCGTATTTGCACCTGCGCGAAGCCCACAAGATGATTCCGTTTATGGAGACGGTGTTCGGAGCGGAATCGCTGGGGGTACACAAATCGCCGGAAGGCGCGGTGCTGCATGGCACGATTCGAATTGGCAACGCCACGCTGGAGATTGACGAGGCGCACGGTGAATTCCAGCCGATGCCTTGCCACCTGCACGTGTACGTGCCGGACACCGATGCGGTGTACGCGCAGGCGCTGCGGGCGGGGGCCACATCGATTGAGACGCCGCAGGATAAACCGTACGGGGACCGGTCCGCGGGAGTGAAGGATGCGTGGGGCAATAGCTGGTTTATCGCTACGTATTTGGGACGATAGCAACGGAGGAGAAAGAACGGGGCTGAAGACCCGCAACTAGAAAAAAAAGAGTTCAAGCGGCGGATTCGGAGCGGAACACGCGCTGGAAGCGCGGGCCGGTGAACTGGACACCGACGAGCTTTTCGCCTTCGGACTTGGACTCGACGACGTGCACGACGCGGCCCTGGGTGGAGAAATCCGCCTCAGCGCTACGGGAGAGCGCGGCGCTGGCGGCGCGGCGCGAGGCGTACTGCGAAAACGGGATGTGAATTTCGAGGTCGGTGCCGATGGCGACGTCGAAATGCGTCACGAAGGCGGCTCCATTGCGGCAAAGATTTTCGCTGGCAGTATCTTCTTCGAAGGGGAGGCCGCGGGCGTCGCGGCCGCGGACTTTGAGCGGCAGGCGTACCGCGATTCTACGTTCCGAGCGTTGCCTCGATACCGTCGTGCTGGGAGGGACCATGGGCTGGGTCCTCCATTCTGGTGACCGCAGGGCGGTCAACAATTCTGTTGACTCCGACCTGGTCGGAGTCAGCTTCTTGCTGCGCGGTGAGTCGGCCCTCGAAGAAGCGTTCCACACTTTCGAGGATTTCCGCGGGCGTGCGCGCCGCATGTACAATTCCGCGAAGCTCGCTGCCGTTCCCCACACCATGCGTGAACCAGCAAGCGAACTGCTTCATTTTGCCTACACCATCGGGCAGGTTGGCAGCATTAATTTGCCTATAGTAGCCCATCAGTAAACGGTAGCGGATCTCGTCGGTGGGGATGTCGTAGCGACCGGTTTCCGCGTGCTGCTGCATCTGCGAAAAAATCCACGGGTTGGTGGCGGCAGCGCGGCCGATCATCACGGCGTCGCAGCCGGTTTCGCGGACCATGCGTTCGGCATCTTCGGGGGTGTTGATGTCGCCGTTGCCGATGACGGGAATTTTCACGGCTTGCTTCACGGAGGCGATGATGCTCCAGTCCGCGGCACCGGCGTAACCTTGAGCGCGCGTGCGCGGATGAACGGCGACGCCTTCCACGCCAAGACTCTCCGCCATTTTCGCGACCTCGACGGCAACGATGGAGTTTTCGTCCCAGCCGGCGCGCAGCTTGATGGTCAGCGGAATTTTCACCGCAGCTCGGACGGCTTTGAAAATATCTTCGAGCAGTGGCAAATCGCGCAGCAGGCCGGAGCCGCCGCACTTCACCACTTTCTTGGCGGGGCAGCCAAGGTTAATGTCCACGGCGTCGTAGCCCAGGTCTTCGACCATTTTCGCGGCTTCGGCCATGACGGCGGGATTCGCGCCAAAAAGCTGCGCGGTAATCGGATGCTCGTCTTCCTGGAAATAGAGATAGCGCAGTGTTTTTTTCGCGCTGCGGGTGATGCCTTCGGAGCTGGTGAACTCCGTCATCAGCAAGCCGCAGCCGCCGAGCCCGCGAATCACGCGGCGAAAGAGCGTGTCCGTCACGCCGGCCATGGGAGCGAGAACCGCGGCGGGGCGGATGGTCAAGTCGCGAATTTGGAAGCTCGCGGGAATCATCTATTTCAGTTTAGGCTGGTGCGCGCGGTGTGGCAAGACACGATGTCCACTCTTTGCCAAAACCGCCTTCGAAGCGATCGGGCCGGGGAAGAAAGACGGGTAAACAATGAAGAAATACAAATTCCACGCGAAAATTGAAGCCGGCGATGGCGGAGGAGCTTATGTGCTTTTTCCGTACGATACCGGTAAGGAATTCGGCACCAAAGGAAAGGTGCCTGTAAAAGCGACCTTCGACGGGGTTCCCTATACGGGATCGCTTTTCAAGTACGGTAAGCCCCTTCATCTGCTGGGTATGCCTAAAGCCATACGCGAGCAAATCGGGAAAAGCCCGGGCGATACTCTTGAAGTCGTTGTTTGGAAAGATGAAGAGGTAAGAACCGTCGAAGTGCCTGCCCAATTTGAAAACTTGATGAAGAAAGAAGGCCTGCTTCCAGATTTCCAGAAACTGAGCTACACCCACCGTAAGGAGTACTGCCGCTGGATTACCGAAGCCAAGAAGGAAGAAACACGATTGAAGAGATTAGGGAAAGCCATTGAGATGCTCAAGAAGGGAGTACGCACCCCTGGTTAGGAACAAATTCGCGCGAATTATCGGGATTTGTC
>DATNLB010000510.1:0-3098 GCA_035603095.1 Candidatus Acidiferrales bacterium | reverse complement strand
GAGTCTTCGGATTTCTATTGAAGGTGCGGGAGGGCACGCTGGCGGAGTGCTGATGCCGGACCGCAAGGATGCACTTTGCGCGGCCGCGGAGTTGATCCTGGCAATCGAAAATGCGGCCCGTTCGAGCGGAGCAGCCGATACCGTCGCCACGGTCGGCATGTGCGACGTTTTTCCAGGTGCGGTGAACAGCATCCCGAGCCGCGTGCGAATTACGCTCGACATCCGCGATACGGATCTGGCGCGGCGCGATGGCGTGATGCAGACGATTGAGCGTGCACTGCAAGGCATTTCTGCGAAGCGCCTTGTCTCGATTCAATCTGAGGTGCTCAATGCGGATGCGCCGGCGGATTGCGCTCCGGAGGTGCGTGGGGCGCTCGCGGATTCCTGCCGCGAGCATGGATTTCCTTTTCTTGAGATGGTCAGCCGGGCTTATCACGATTCCCTTTTCATTTCGCGGATCGCTCCGACCGGGATGCTCTTTATTCCCTGCCGCAATGGTTACAGCCATCGGCCGGATGAATACGCCGCTCCGGAGGATATTGCGCGGGGGGCGCTGGTGCTGGCAGAGGCACTGGCGAAGCTGTGCAGCAGTTCTCAGTGATCAGTTGTCAGTGTTCCGCAAGGGAAGAAAACCCAGATCACGGTTCGTCCATGGGGGTAGTTTTGGGCTGAACGCGTGGCGACCGGAAGAAAAGCGGCGGCAAGCCGCCGCACTCCAAAGGAGTTTCTAGTTAACCATAACCGGGGCACCCCTGGGGCACCCCCCTATGTTTTTGTAAGTGTTGCATTTAAAGGAGTTAGTGTTCCCGTAAGTAAAGAGCAAAACAGCCTGAGCGGGGGACCATTCTGGCAGCATCGGTCCCTTGTATTCGCCCGACCCGCCTGGACTTCTGCGGCTCTAGATGATGCGGCGGGTCGCCTTGCTATCAGTATGGTTGTCCGTCGCCCGTGAGTTCCGGCTACTGCTTGTCGTACACCGAAGTGCTGCTGAACTTCTTGCCCTTTGAATCGGTTCCGGTGATGGTGACGGTGCGAATCTTGCCGTCGGCCGACACGACGCCACGACCGGTAATCGTAACCTTGTCGCCCTTCTTGTTGGTGAACGTCAGGGTATGATCGTTGACTTTCTTATAGGACCGCGTATCCGTACTGGGATCGCCTGTAACCGGGTAGTCCTTGCCGTCGTACTTGCCCGTCCACTCGTTGTGTGCCGGGTTACCGTCGCCGTCGGTGCCATCGACGGTGACTTTCACGCTGTCTCCAGCGGCCTCGTATACAACCGTGACGTTCTTCGGCGACCCCGCGCCGATCTTGGACTTAGCCTCGTTCAACTTCCAGGTGCCCAGAAATGCGTCGGCGGCGAAGCACACTGCCAAGCCGACAAAACACAATGCCAGAGTCAATACGGTCGCTCTCGCTTTCATATTCCCTCCTGAATTGAGAAGCGGATTAGGGCCCAATTGGCGGGGGCGATTCTAGCGCTAGGGAATGCCTTTAGCAATTCCTGATTCTCGGCAAAGGCGTAGCCGGTCGAGTTTGGTGCAGGCTTTCCGGCGGAGAAATCATGACCAAGTTCAGACTTCTCCTGTTGGCGATTCTTCTGCTGGCGTGGACCGCACAAGCGAGCGCGCAGTTCGCGCACAAGAGCGCTCGGGATGAAGACTGATATTGCGGTGGTCAGTACGGGAAGAGCACCGAACTAAAGACGGGCGAATGTCCGATTCGTCCCCGCGGCGCTGCTGCTGTCGATCTTCGAGTAGCGCCTACTTCGCAACAGAGTTATGGTTGTAGCTGATCACGCGCGTCACCTTCCACCCGCCATCTTTGTTCTGCCACAACGTCACAAACTTGGCGTCGCCCCCGCGGTCTTCCGGGTGTCCTTGTTGGTGAAAGTGATGCACGCCAATCTGCACCGCTCCATATCCTTTCAGCGGATACACCTCCATGGAGTCCGGCACAAGCGTCCGCTCGACCTTGCCGCAGATGTTCTGCTTGATAGCCGCCAAAAACGGAGCCTTACCCACTGACAGCCCTGTCTGGTCGTGATAAAACTCGAGGTCATCCGACATCATCGCACCCAGCGCCGTCAGATCGCAGTGGTTGTAGGCATCAAAGAGTTGTGTATCCAAGGACTGTATCGTCTTGAATAGCGTGTCGGACTGAGCGGTAGATTGTGCGTGGATGTGCGCGCAGAGAAGAACCAGGACGACAAGCGGGGACAGGTAAAGCAAACTCTTCCTATTCATAGAAAACTCCTTTGTGAGACGGACGCTGTGGGTCTATACGCATCGCAGCCAGCAGTTGTTCCAGGTAATGATTATGTCCACCTGCTCCTCCTTCCAACACTTATTCGGAGCCGAGGAAGGCGTAGCGGAGGAGGAAGAGGACGCTGAGGACCCAGATGAGGGGGCTGATTTCGCGGTGGCGACCGGTGCCGAGTTTGACGAAGGTGAAGGAGAGCAGGCCGAGGCTGAGGCCGGTGGCGATGCTGAAGGAGAGCGGAGTGACGACCAGGGTGAGGAAGGCGGGGAAGGCTTCGCTGAAATCGTCCCATTTGACGCGGGCTACGGCGCCGCACATGAGGGCTCCGACAAGAATGAGGGCGGGAGCGGTGGCGTAGGCAGGAATCGCGGCGACCAGCGGCGCGCAAAACATCGCAACGAGAAACAGGGCCGCGATGACGACGTTGCCGAGGCCGGTGCGGGCGCCGGCCGCGACTCCGGCGGCGCTCTCGATATAGCTGGTGACGGTGGAGGTTCCGGTGAGGGCGCCGAACATGGTGCCGAAAGCGTCGGCTAGCAAGGCGCGGCTGGCGCGGGGGAGTTTCCCGTCGCGCAGAAAGCCTCCTTCTTCGCACACGCCGACCAGAGTGCCCACATTGTCGAAGAGATCGACGAAGAAGAACACGAAGATGAGTTCAGCGAGGCCGAGCTTTGTGGCGGCGCGGAGGTCCAGCTTGAGAAATGTGCCGGACGGATGCGGGAGGGAGAAAAAATGGACGGGCCAGTGACTGAGCCCTAAAGGAATTCCGGCAAGGGTGATGACAACGATGCCCAAGAGAATGGCGCTGCTGATGCGCCGGGCCACCAGAATGGCGA
>DATNLB010000297.1:0-2082 GCA_035603095.1 Candidatus Acidiferrales bacterium | reverse complement strand
TCACGATAGGTGAGTCCGAGTCGCTCGCGGGCTTGCCGCAGACGAAGACCGGGAAGCATCAATTCCTCGGGCGCTGAGCGGATATCTTCTAGCAGAGTACAACAGAATTACCATACTGTTAAATTTTCAGAATCGCTGTGATTCCCGGGCCTGTTGAAAAAATATTGCAGTTTTGCGGCGCGCAGCTTCAGCCTCCCGTAAGTCCTGCGTTTTCTTCATTCCTTCCAACTCTGCAGCCTATGCGAACGGTCTGCCCTACTGAAACTTTGCTCTCGGCTACCGTACTGCCGCCGCGAGCCTTGTACCGCGGCTTGCGGGCGGGCACAAATAGCCTCTTTAGTTAAGTTTTCTCCAATTCGCTTTTCTGAGCCGCGGCCTCGATCAAGGGCGGCGGGGCGCAAGCCAAACTTAGTTTCGTTGCACCCATGCCAGACCATCAGGTTGCTTCCCCGTGGACACATAGCCCGTGACGTCCAGGCTCTTCAAATCCACGACGGCGACCTTGTCCCCTCCGCTGACGGCTACGTACGCGCGGGAACCATCGGGGACGATCAAGATGCCTGCTGCACCGCCTCCGAGATTGAGCTGCTTAACCTCTTTGCGCGTTGCTCCGTCCATCACAACGAGACTGCTGCCCGCCGTGCCGCCGCCTCCACCGGCGATCAAGACCCGTCTACCGTCCGGCGTAAACTTCAGTCGGTTGGCGCCTCTCAACGAAATAGGAAGAGTTTCCGTCACGCGTTTGGCGGCCGTATCGATGATGGTCACTGTGGCGTCCTGCGCGTTTGCAGTCCAGATCTCCTTGCCGTCGGGCGACACGTCAAAGCCTTCCGCTCCATGGCCGGCTGCGACGTTGGTTACGCGCCATGTTTTCCGCGGGCCGCCGGGCGGCGGGCCTGTCCCTGGGGGCGTACCGCCAGCAGGAGGCGCGGAGCCCGGTGGACCATTGCTGCCCGGCGGTGGACCGAAGCCGCCACTTGGAGGGGAAACCTGCTCGATGATGCTGATCGTGCCGGAACTGACATTGGAAGTAACGATCCGGTCGAGACTCTCGGAGACCGCCACCATGTGCGTTCTGTCCTGTCCGGTGCCGAGAACCAAATCCACGCTTTGCGTGGCAGGATCGTAGCGGCCGACCACCTTGTTCGTCTCCGCGGTAAAATAGAGCTTGCCGCCGGCGAGCGCCAAGCCATGCGCGGAGCGCAGCGCCCCCAGATTGATCGGCGTCAACGCCTTTCCGGCTGCGAGATCGATTACGGAGATGGTGTTCAGAGCGCCGTCGGAACCCCCGTAGTTCGAAATATAGGCCAGCTTACCATCCGCCGATGCCACGATTTCATGGGGATCCAACCCGGCGGGCACGCGCGCCACAATCTGCAAGGTCGCAGGATCAACTATGGCCAGCGAATTGTCGCTTTTCTCCAGTACGAGCAACGCTGGCGAAGGCGTTTGCGCCACCGCAAAATTCGCGCCCAGTAGCAAAATCCCGAACACCGCCGCGCCACAAATCGAAGTTCGCCGTGAATTCATCCATCGACTCATCATATCTCCTCTCCCCCGTACAAAACTCTCCAGCAAATACTACACTCTTGTGGCCCAGCCATTCCTTCTTCTGTTCTTTTCGCTTGTAGGGCCCGCCTTCTGAGGCGGGCCGCCCCATCTTGGCTCACCGATTTTGCTTGGCACCTACCCGTTTCACAAAACACAGCTATGTCATACAACTGCTAATTTGTAGTACAATCAGCCATGCGCTCCGCAATTCAAGCCAGACTGGATGACCGGTCGCGAAAGAGGCTGGCAGTGCTGGTTCGCGAACTAGGTTGGACTCCTTCGCAGGTCGTGAGAGAAGGCCTGCGCGTTCTGGAAGCAAGCTATCTAAGGAGGAAGAAGCGCGGGGTCATCGGTCTCGGGAAATTTTCCTCCGGCGCACCCGATCTGGGCTCGAACAAGAAACACCTGCGCGGCTTCGGGCGGTGAAGCCGGTACTGCTCGATACCGGCGTGATCGTCGCGCTTCTGGACCGGAGCGAGAAATTTCACCAGGCATGTGCCGAGGCGGTCGGGGAACTGGAGGCCCCGCTGA
>DATNLB010000778.1:0-2462 GCA_035603095.1 Candidatus Acidiferrales bacterium | reverse complement strand
CTCGCGATGCTGGCGGGAAGCTTCGCGCTCGCCACGGTCGGCGCGGGACTATTGTCTCTCGACCACCTACTATTCGAGGGCGGAGGCAAGCTGCGGCCCCCAAAATACGTCTAGCTGATGTTATCCCGTCAACTGTAGCGGTGGTTTCCGAGCGTCACGTTTTTCCATTTCCTGTCTTTCTCGATACTCTCTCGAACGCGGAACGCGGTGATCTTGCGGATCAGAGCGTCGCACGATTAATCGAACGTTAGCGGCGAGAAGGACACATAGACATTTTTTCCCTGGCGAGCCATTTTTTCGAAGTGGCAACATGGAGGTAACCAAGACCCGAGGAATCCACCCAAGGAGAATGCTGATGGCTTTTCTCGATTCTATTGTGGGCGCGTGCTTTCGAGATGAAAAAGCCGGCCGTGTGGTGGTGTTCTATGGTGATCGTCGCACTCGTGGATATGTTGTAAGGTCTGAGCCTGAAGAGCTAAAAATAAGATCCTTTCTAAAGATGTTTTATTTTGCTCACTTTTCTATCCTCTTATTGGGTTATTTCCTGGCATCGGAGTGGTCGAGGGGGATCTACCATGCATTAGGGAGGCCAGAGGAGCATTTATTTAGAGCTATGTGCATTTCTTTGGCCGTATATTCTCTCGTTGTGGGGCTGCCCTATTTCTTGCTTTGGAAGTCCTACAAGAAGGCGTTCGTGAGTTTCGTTTTACCCGAAGATGAAGTTTTGGTATCGGGGAGGCGGGCCGGGCGGCAACGCATTTTTATTTTTATTGCTTCTGGGCTGATCCTCTTGGGTTTGGCTACGTTATTGGCATTTGCTGTTAGGCATAATCCATGATGTCACTCTGCGCGAACAATATCGTCCAGATTGGAAAACAATCGGTGCGCGAGCGAGTGTGACCATCTACGCCCTTCTCGCAGAGCTGACTCCGATAAAGCGCTTGTCGTTGGCCTCGGCAAATATCCAGCAACACAACCATACGGTCAACCCAGGGTGTATCGGTGAACACTCTCCGCTTGTTTCGGGAGTTATCCAGGAAATCGATCACCAGTGGCAGTACAATTCCCTCATGTTCACCCTCAGAGCGCTCCTTGCGACTCTCCTTCTGCCGGGGCTTGCCGCGGCGCAACAGCACGTCTCCTTTCCAACTCAGGACGGAGGTGTCGTCTACGCAGATATCTACGGAAAAGGCGAGCGCGGCGTGGTGCTGGCGCATGGAGGCCGCTTCAACAAGGAGAGCTGGGAGAAGCAAGCGCAGGCGCTCGTGAAGGCCGGATTTCGCGCCCTGGCCATCGATTTCCGCGGGCGCGGCCAGTCGCACGGACCTCCATCGAAGCCCGTTGACGAAGGCGTCGAGTACGACGTATTGGCTGCAGTACGCTACCTCCACAAGACCGGTGCGAAAACCGTATCCGTTATCGGAGCGAGCTTTGGAGGTGCAGCCGCCGCCGACGCCTCGATTGAAGCTGAGCCGGGCGAAATTGACCGGCTGGTGTTGCTGGCGGCGTGGACCGACCGACCGCCAGAGAAGATGAAGGGCCGCAAACTGTTTATCGTGGCCCGAGACGATGCAAACGATGACGGACCGCGGTTGCCTAAGATTCGTGACAATTACGAGAGAGCTATGGGGCCGAAAGAGTTGGTTATCCTCGATGGCTCCGCGCATGCGCAGTTCCTCTTCGCAACAGACCAGGGCGAGCGCCTGATGCGCGAGATCTTGCGATTCCTTTCACAGCCTTAAGCCATCCAATCGAACGAGCAAAAATGTGCGCTTCTTGGATCTCGGGTAATCCCGACCATACGGGCAAGTGAAAGTGTGTTGGAAGACGCTATGGCATTTTTCATGCCGAACAGCTGACGCCTGGCTGAGGCATAGACTTGAATTGGAGCTTCTTGTAGCATTGCCCGCATGAAAAAAGTGTTATCCGGCAATCGCCGTTCGGCTGCGAAAGGCAGCGGCGCTCCGAGAAACGTTGATGAATACCTTGCTGGTGTCCCGGAGCCCGCCCGCAGCACCTTGAACAAGATGCGCGCGGCGATTCGGTCCACTGTGCCACCGGAGGCTACCGAAACCATCAGCTATGGGATGCCTGCGTTCAAGCACAAAGGAGTGCTGGTGTGGTTCGCCGCGTTTTCGAACCATTGCAGTTTGTTCCCCACTGCGTCCGTGATCGAGGCGTACAAGAACGAACTTAAGGGCTTCTCCACATCCAAAGGGACCATCCACTTCCCCATGGACAAGCCTCTGCCAACTGCACTTGTTAAGAAACTGGTGAAGGCGAGGGTCGCGCAGAACGAAAGCAAGAAACGGCGCTGACCGGGTTGCCCCGAGACTTGTTCATGAGCTCGAAGACGGCCGACTGGCCCCCATGACCATCGAAATGGACTCAAGCCTGGTTCGCGCATTTACCGGAAATATTCTGTAACCCGGCCTGGCAGGGAATTGAATGCAAACTGGCTC
>DATNLB010000231.1:0-15449 GCA_035603095.1 Candidatus Acidiferrales bacterium | reverse complement strand
TGCGAGCTGGCCAACATCGAGCTGCGCGAGGATATGCGGGACCTCGCGGCGCAAGTCGGAAGCCGAATCGGGTTGACTCCTCAGAGCACGGATGAGGATTTCCGCAGGGCGGTCATCCGCAAAGCCGAAGAACACGAGATTCAGCTTGAACCTGAGCAAGTGACAGTGCAACGCACCGGCACCGACGAAGCGCCGATCATCTACCTTGCGGCGGACTATAAAGCACGCGTAAAGTTGCTTGGATTTTCGTTTACTTTCCGCTTCACTCCATCGAGCGCGAGGTGAGCCACTACCTGGCCCCTGGACTAACTCATCTGTGTAGTCGGGTTACTCGCCTCTGCGCAAGTGATTTTAGGGTGGACTTCTCCGATTACCGCCTTATGCGTCTAAGTGAATCTGGCAGTTGCAATCTCAACTTCCCGGACCCTCTTTATGGAAGTTGCGTGGGTCTAACCCTCTTCACTTGGACGTATAGTTGGATAATCGGAAACCCACTACCAAAAAGAGACCACTATTGCGGGGCAAGCCGCACGCGCTCATAATTGTGGTTTGGGAGCATCACCATGCAATACAGCGCTGATAACGCCCCTCTCCAGCACGTAGACGAGTGGGATGAGTTTGTAGCCACCCGCTATCGTCAAGGCAAATCAGAAGAGGAATTCCGCGACTATAAGGCCGACGCCAATCCCACGGTAACGGAGTTTTACCGTCAGAACCACGCCCACCAGACGCTTGATTTTGTCCTCAGCAAGAAGGCGGAATATTGCGGCTTGAATCGAGACAAGAAAAGCATCTGGGAAATGGCCGAGTATCTGAACACCCTGGTGGACGACAGCGACCCCGATACCGATCTCACGCAGATCGAGCACCTCCTTCAGACCGCGGAAGCAATTCGCAAGGATGGTCATCCGCGTTGGTTCATCCTCGCCGGCTTTGTGCACGATCTTGGAAAAGTGCTCTGCTTGTATGGGGAGCCCCAATGGGCCGTGGTGGGCGATACCTTCCCTGCCGGCTGCGGATACTCGGATCAGATCGTTTTCCCAGAATTCTTTGCCGCCAACCCGGATAGCAAGATCCCCGAGTACCAGACCGAGTATGGCATCTACGAACCGAACTGCGGGCTCGATAAGGTCCACCTCTCGTTTGGACATGACGAATACATCTATCAGGCGACGCGGAGGTATCTGCCGGAAGAGGCCCACTACATGCTCCGGTATCATTCCTTTTACGCCGCGCACCGGCACGGTGCTTACCGGCATCTGATGAACGAGCAAGACGAACGCATGTTTGAGTGGGTTCGGAAATTCAATCTCTACGATCTGTACTCCAAAGGCCGCGAGCGCCCCAAAACGCAAGAGATTCTTCCTTTTTACCAAGACCTCGTATCAGAGTTTTTTCCCGACAAAATTGCCTGGTGATTGATGAACATGCAACACGGGAGATCCCGCCAGGATAGTCTTTCAATCCCGCAAAGCGGGATTGAAACCTAACCTAGCCATACAGATTGTCTCCCGGGTGCCCGGGTGCGCTTCCTCATCTGCATCGCGGGTTTCGGAGATTTACTCCTCGGTTTCGCTGAACACTGAAAACAGAAGAATGACAACGCAGGAAGTTTTCCCTCATTCCTTAACAAGATACAGTGCCCGCTCCAGTTCCAGTTCGAGCTTTGCGCCCTTGGGAAGGTTCAGCTCGTGCCCGCGGCCGGATTCCATGAGGTACGCTGTCAGCGCCCCCAGCGCAGCGCCTTCCGCAGCTTCTTTTTTGTCTTTGTCCTTGACGCCCTTCACGGCGCCGATTGCCGCGCCGCCAGCGGCTGCTTCTGCCGCGTCTTGCTGCGTGCTGCTTCGGCCCTCTATGAGCCCTTCCTTACGCGGCCCCGATTTCACACTGTGGTCGCCCGGCACGTCCACGACTTCGGCCACGATCGGCAAATCGCCGAACCTGGTGTGAATTTCATCAAACGTCAGCCAGAGTTTCGCTCGGCCCGCCACTCCTGCCGGCTCGACATGGCTGATGTGACCGCGAATCTCCGCTCCCGCCGGCAGATAGATGCCGCTGCCGGCTTCGAGCGGCTCCAGCGTCTTCACCTTGAAGCGGGCGTTTGCTTGCGTACCTTTCGTGCCCAACTCTTCATCCAGGCGCACCAGAAATTTGGTGCCCGGGGCCACAGCGTAGGTTTCAATCGGCAGCCCATGCCGTTCACCGTCCGCCTTATGACGCTGCTGGTCCGGCGCTGGCGGTGTTGCTTCTCGTGACTGTTCCTGACTCTGCTCCTGCGCCGTGCATGAGACTCCCAACGCAAGCGTCATCGTGAAAATCGCCAAGCTGCCGACTACACCGCTGCATTTCGTTCGTTCCATAGGTTCCTCCCGCGGAATCATGAGCAAGGGAGTGCACATGGGGAGCCATAACTGGCCGTCGAGATGTGCTGCAAAGTATTGAAAAACATGCACTTGGAGGCGCTACTCGACACTCAAAGCGGATGATGAAACCTCTGTCGGAGAATCCCGCCACTGTCCCGCAAGAGGATTCCGACACTTTCTGAGAGCGCTTACGGCAGGTCCGCCTATTACTTTTCGAGGAAGCGCCGAATCCGGCGCAATACCTGCGCATACATCGCCGGTGTTACGCGGCCGGTCTGCGTGTTTTGCTGGCTGGGGTGGTAGACGCCGAACAATCGAGGAACGCCCGGCGCCACTTCGGCTTCCGCGCCGTGTGCAAATTTGTAGAGCGCTCGTGAGGGAATCGCTCCGCGCAATTTCAAGATTTCGAGATACGCGTCCCAGGCGATTCTCCCCAGCGCTAAGATCGCCTTCGGCTTCAAAATCTCGAGCTCCCGCTCCAGGTAACCGCGACAATTCGAGATTTCTTCGGGAAGCGGTTTGTTCTCCGGGGGCGCGCACCGGCACGTCGCGCTGATGTACACATTTTCCAAGCGCAACCCATCCTCGCGGTGCACAGAAGTAGCCTGATTCGCAAAGCCTGCTTTGTGCAGCGCCGCATACAGAAAATCGCCTGAGCGGTCGCCCGTGAACATCCGCCCCGTGCGATTTCCTCCATGCGCCGCCGGTGCAAGTCCCAGAATCAAAAACTGCGCGCGAGCGTCTCCGAACCCCGGGACCGGTTTTCCCCAATAGGTCCATTCGCGATACGCGCGCCGTTTTTCCCGCGCCACTTTCTCGCGGTAGCTCGCTAGCCGCGGACACTTCCGGCAGGCCACAATTTCCTCATTCAAAACACGAAGCAAGAGAGGTTTTTCAGGCATGAAGTTACTAGATCTGGCGTCCCATCATCCGATTCAAATCTGCAAAGGGGACCGCGCCATCGAAAAGAGAATTGGACGTTCCTGCTTCCATCCACTCTTTCCCAATTCGCCGGACGAGTCCGAGTGCAGCACGCATCACGGCGGAGCCTGCGCTTACCCGTGCGACTCCCATCTTTTCCAGTTCCGTGAGCGAGGGACAGTTGGGCGACATTAGGATGTTGAGCGGCGCGGCGATCGCCTTCACCAACTGGGCGATGGTATCCCGGTCGCTGGCTCCTGGAGCGAAGACGCAATCCGCCCCCGCTTGACGGTAAGCGCGCAATCGTTCCACCGTTCGCTCGAAGCGCGTGGCGGCTTCACCGATCGGCATCAGGTAAATGTCGGTGCGCGCATTCAACACCATAGAGACACCGAGTGATGAAGAAATCGCGCGGATGGCGCGGATCTTTTCCACCTGTTGCGCCGTGTCCACCTGCGAGCTTTGGTCATCACCCGTCACGTCTTCCAGGTTCATTCCGATAGCTCCTGCGGCAATCACTGCTTTCGCGGTTTCCTCCATGTCTTTCACCGTTGTGCCGTAGCCGGCTTCCATGTCCGCGGTCACCGGAACGCGAACCGCATGCGCGATCCGTCCTACCACCTCCAGCATCTGATCTCTGGAAACGCGCTGGCCGTCCGGATACCCGAGAGAGAAAGCAACTCCTGCACTGCTCGTCGCAATCGCCGGATAACGAGCTTCTTCCAGGATTCGCGCACTGGCCACGTCCCAAGCATTTGGGAGCGCCAGGATATTCGGTCCCGCATGCAACTTTCGGAACCGCTCGGCTTTCTCGGCTTGTATGCGGACGTCCATGACCCCACCTCACTCCAGAATCTTCAGCACTTCATCGTGAATCTTCCCGTTGGTGCTGACGAACTGCCCCGAATAGATCGTTCTCTCGCCGCGCAGATTCGTCGAGCGACCTCCCGCTTCCTCCACGATGATTCCCAGCGGCGCAAGATCCCATGGCTGAGAGGTCAGGTCCACGGCAACTTCCGTGGCGCCCTCGGCCACCAGCATGTGTTGCCAGAACCCGCCAATCGAGCGGCCATTTCGCGCCGTATCGGACAGCAAGCGCAGTTTCGCCCGCATTGCTGGATCTTTCTTGGGTCCAGTGCCGGTTGTGAAGATCATCGCCCTGCTGAGCGCGTCCACGCTCGAGACGTGAATGCGCTTGCCATTCCGGTAAGCGCCTTCCCCGCGATAAGCCCACCACCGCGAACCCAATCCCGGAGCGCTCGCCATCCCGGCAACAATTTCGCCGTTCACTTCGATTCCGATAAGCGTCCCAAACGTCGGAATTCCGCGCGAAAACTCTTCCGTGCCGTCGATTGGATCGATAATCATTCGGGCTCGTCCTGACTTGCTCGCGGCATTCGAATCTCCGCCGCCCATCTCCTCACCCAGAACGTCCAGCGCCAGCCCGCTCGCCTTCACCTTCGCCCGGGCCATCTCTTCCACGCTGCGGTCGGCCTGCGTTACCGCCGTGCCGTCGCCCTTCCTTTCAACTCGCAACTCATCCGCGCGGAAATACCGCATCGCAATCGCATCCGCCTCCTCCGCGATCGCGTCCAGCAGCGCCCCATACGTTTCCCCGTATCCCATTCGTTCTCCCTATTCGACGTACATCATCGGGCTGGCATTTTCAGTCACTAGTCACGAGTCACCAATCACAAATTACCAATCACCTGATTTGACTCTCTCCTCCCGCACCCCTAGCATACAAAGTTACGCGAATGTCTGCTCAAGCCAACACCGGAACCGTCCTCGATCGGATTCTCGAGGCTCGCCGTGCCGAAGTCGATCATCGCAAACGCGTCTTACCCGAGACTGCGCTGAAGTATGGAGTGAAGGCAGCCACTCCGCTCCGCAATTTTTCCGCGGCGCTCTGCCGCGATACTCTAAACGTGCTTGCGGAACTCAAGCCCGCTTCGCCTTCACGCGGCGTCCTTCGCGATCCCTTCGATCCCGTGGCCCTCGCGCAAGCGCTCGAAAGTGCGGGCGCTTCCGCTCTCTCCGTTCTGACCGAAAGCGAATTTTTCCGCAGCTCGCTGAAAAATCTCCGCGACGCCCGCAAGTCCATCCAGCTCCCGGTCCTGCGAAAGGATTTTATCTTCGATTCCTGGCAGGTCTGGGAAACTCGCGCCAACGACGCGGATAGCTTTCTCCTCATCGTCTGCATACTTGAAGATGCGCTCCTTCGCGACCTCATTGCACTGGGCCGCGAAATTGGCATGGAGCCGCTCGTCGAGGTCCACACCTCGCAAGAACTCGAGCGCGCCCTCGCCGCCGGGGCCCGCATCGTCGGCGTAAACAACCGCAATCTCAAGACGCTCACCGTCAGCGTCGAAGCATCCTTCGAATTGATCGGCCGCATTCCGGACGACTGCATCGCCGTGAGCGAATCCGGCTTGCGCACCCACGACGAACTTGTGAAGCTTCGCGCTGCCGGTTTCGACGCTTTTCTCGTCGGCACGCATCTCATGCTTTCTCCCGATCCCGCCGCGGCTCTTTCCGCTCTCCTCATTTCTCCCCCGGGAACCCTGTAGGTGGCCATGATCCGCGTCAAAATCTGCGGCATCACCAACGCGGCGGACGGCCTCGCCGCCATCGAAGCCGGCGCCAATCTCCTCGGGTTCAATTTCTATGCCAAGAGCCCGCGCCACATCACGGAGGACGAAGCCGCAAAGATTCGCCGGCAGCTTCCGAAAAAGGTCAAAGCTGTGGGCATTTTCGTTAACGCCGCACCGGTTGACGTCGCTGAACTCTGCAAATCGCTGAAGCTCGACGCCGCCCAGCTTCATGGCGACGAGACCCCGGAAACCGTTGCCGAATTGTCCCGCAGCGTTCCGGTTTTCAAAGCCTTCCGTGTCGAGCCTGAATTTCGCTTGGGAACTCTCGATGAATATCCCGAAGCGTTTGCCTTTCTGTTTGACGCCGCGCACACAGGCCAATATGGAGGTACGGGCCGCACCACCGATTGGGATGTTGCGCGACGCGCCGCGGTTGGTCGCCGTATCATTTTGGCAGGCGGCTTGAACGTCGAAAACGTAGCTGCAGCCGTGCGCATTGTACGCCCCTACGGAATTGACGTTGCCAGCGGCGTAGAATCAAGGCCGGGAGAGAAAGATCACGGCCTGCTCCGTGAATTCATTCGGGAAGTCCGCCGCGGCGAGCGGAAATAGAATTATCTAGTGGAAGATTCACGAAAATCCATGAGCTCCATCCTCCAATCACCAACCACGGCGCCGGGACGATTTGGCCCCTACGGCGGGCGCTACGTTCCCGAAACGCTGATGGTGCCGCTCTTCGAGCTCGAACGTGCCTATGAAGCTGCGAAGTCGGATCCCTTGTTTCAAACGCGCTTTAACGATCTTCTAAAAAACTTCGCCGGCCGCCCGACACCGCTGCAGCTCGCTGCGCGGCTCACCGAAAAACTCGGCGGACCTCGCATTTATCTGAAGCGCGAAGATTTGCTCCATACCGGCGCGCACAAAATCAATAACGCCATCGGCCAGGGCCTGCTCGCCGTGAAAATGGGTAAGCCGCGCATTATTGCCGAAACGGGTGCAGGCCAGCACGGGGTTGCCTCCGCCACTGTTGCCGCGCATCTTGGCCTCGAATGCGTCGTCTACATGGGCACGGAAGACATGGCGCGCCAGGCGCTCAACGTCGCGCGCATGCGCATGGTTGGCGCGCAAGTCGTTGCCGTCGATTCCGGCAGCCGCACCCTCAAGGACGCTATCAACGAGGCCATGCGCGACTGGGTCACCAATGTCCGCACAACCCACTATCTTCTCGGGTCCGTTCTCGGCGCGCATCCCTATCCCACGATGGTCCGCGATTTTCAGTGCGTGATCGGCTGCGAGGCCCGTGAACAAATCCTCGCTGCCGAAAAGCGCCTGCCCACACATCTTTTTGCCTGTGTCGGCGGCGGTTCGAATTCCATCGGCCTCTTTTACAATTTCCTTCGCGATGCCAGCGTGAAAATGATCGGCATCGAAGCCGGCGGCCGCGGCGGCGAACTTGGTGAACACGCCGCTCGCCTCGCCGCGCATCAAGGATTTTCCGGTGCGCGCCCCGGCGTCTTGCAGGGCACCTACACTTACGTTTTGCAAAATGAAGACGGCCAGATCGCCACCACGCATTCCATCTCCGCCGGCCTCGACTATCCCGCCATCGGCCCCGAGCACGCCTGGCTCGCCGACCAGCACCGCGCCGAGTATTCCGCCGTTTCCGATCAAGCCGCTCTCGACGCCGCGCGCCTCCTCTCGCGCACTGAAGGGATCATTCCCGCGCTCGAGTCCGCTCACGCCATCGCGGGTCTTATCGAGCGTCTCCCGCAATTGAAGAAGGACGACCTGGTCATCCTCAATCTCTCCGGCCGCGGCGACAAGGACATGGACACTTACTCCCGCCTGCTCTAATCTTTATTCTTTCCCGAAATCCAATGTCCTCGACTTCTCTCAACTCGACCCGCATCTCCAAACGCTTCGCCGAACTCCGCGCATCCGGCGAACTTGGCATCGTCGCCTACATCACTGCCGGCGATCCGTCCCTCGACGCCTCGTTGAAATTCGTCCGCGCACTGGCCGACGCCGACGCGGACGTTATCGAACTGGGCGTGCCCTTCAGCGATCCTCTCGCGGATGGGCCGACGATCCAGCGCGCTTCGGAGCGCGCTTTGAGATCCGGGACGACTCTCGCCGGTGTTCTCAATCTTGTCCGCCGCATTCGTGAGTTTTCCCAAGTCCCGCTTGTTCTCTTTAGCTACTACAATCCCATCTTGCAAATGGGCCTTGAAAGATTCGCACCTTCCGCAGCGTCTGCCGGCGCGGACGGAGTTCTCGCTACCGATCTCACACCCGAAGAATCCGAAGACTATCGCCGCATTCTCGGCGTGCACCATCTCGACACCATTTTTCTTGGCGCTCCCACTTCCACAGACGAACGCCTCGCGAAAATCGCCGCCTGTTCTTCCGGCTTTCTCTATCTGATTTCCCGCACCGGCGTTACCGGCGCGAAAGATGCCTTGCCCGACGATCTCCCCGCGCTCATCCGCCGCACCCGCGGCGTCACGCAGCTCCCCATCGCGGTTGGCTTCGGCATCTCGCTTCCCGGCCACGTTTCCGTTCTCGGGGGCCTGGCCGACGCGGCCGTCGTCGGCTCCGCGCTCGTCTCCGAAATTGAAAAGGCGCAATCCGTGGACGCCGCTGCTACTGCGCTCGGCAATCGCATCCGTGCACTCAAAGAAGCCGCCCGCCACGGTCTCTCCCGCCGCGAGGTAGCGCCATGATGCCCAGTGGCACCTGGGATTTCGTTTCTCCTTGTAATGGCGCAGCATGCTGCACCACTACAAGGCACACGGCACAGCCCGTCGCGGCAAGGTCTTCCGCACGCCCTATTCGCCCAATCCATTTCCAGTCTGCAGATTCGTCCGTTCGCGGCCGGCGATGGCGAGGAGCTCGGCCATGAACCTTAGCGACTGGCGCCGCCGCATCGATGAAATCGACAAGAAACTCGTACAACTCTTGAACGAGCGCTCGCAATGCGCTCTCGAAGTCGGCAAGCTCAAACAAGCGGCGAAAATCCCGCTGTACCAGCCCGATCGCGAAAACGAAGTGCTCGCCAATGCCGAGCGCAACAATTCCGGTCCGCTGACCGACGCAGCCATTCGCCGCCTTTTCGAGCGCATCATTGACGAAGCCCGCGCCGCGGAACGCGACGCCATGCATTCCGGCGATAGTCACGCCAAAGGCGGGAATGAATGACAGGCCAGCGCGGTATGTGTAGTCAGGGTTGTTGTAGCGGCCGGACTTTGGTGCGGCATTTCCGATTTGATCGTTTTCGAAGAAAAGATGCGGGACTAGAGTCCCGCCACTACATCGCTTAGAGAAGGAAACAGGAAACTCTTATGGTCATCGTGATGCAAGAAGGGGCCACTGACGCCCAAATCCAGCATGTCATCGACCGCCTCGTTGCCAGCGGCTTCAACGTTCACCGCTCCACCGGCGAATCGCACACCGTCCTCGGCGCCGTCGGCGTTCATCGCGACTTCGATCATCGCGACTTCGAGTTGCTCGACGGCGTGCGCGAAGTCATGCGCATCACCCAGCCGTTCAAACTTGCCAGCCGTCAGTTCAAGCCCGAGGGCACCATCGTCGATCTCGGCCGGGGTGTCCGGATCGGCGGCCCGGAAGTTGCCGTTGCCGCGGGCCCGTGTTCGGTCGAATCACGCGAGCAAATTCATTCCATTGCGGAAAGCGTCGCCAAGGCCGGCGCAAAAATCTTGCGCGGCGGCGCCTTCAAGCCGCGCACTTCTCCTTATGCCTTCCAGGGCATGGGTGAACCGGGCCTCAAGCTCATGCGCGATGCCGCAGACAAATTCGGCCTCTTTACCATTAGCGAAGTGATGGACGCGTCACAGATTCAGATGATGATGGGCTACGTCGACATCTTCCAGGTTGGCGCGCGCAACATGCAGAACTACTATCTCCTTCGCGCGCTCGGCGAAATCCGTAAACCGGTTCTTTTGAAGCGCGGCATGTCCGCCACCATGGAAGAACTCCTGATGAGCGCCGAATATATCCTCGCCGGCGGCAATTACAACGTCATTCTCTGCGAGCGCGGAATTCGCACGTTCGAAACTTACACCCGCAACACGTTCGACATCGCAGCCATCCCCGTCATCAAGAAACTTTCGCATCTGCCGATGCTTGCCGATCCATCTCACGGCACCGGCCGCCGCGACAAGGTGCCGCCCATGGCCCGCGCTGCCGTCGCCGCCGGGGCTGACGGCTTGCTCATCGAAGTCCACAACGATCCCGACCACGCGCTCTCCGACGGCGCGCAATCGCTCGAGCCCAACGCTTTCACGCAGCTCATGGCCGAACTCCGCATCATTGCTCCCGCCATCGGTCGCCGCATCGCGTGAGGGAGTTTTCGGTCGCCAGTGGTCAGTGCTCAGTTTCGGAAAACAACGGTCCGCGGCTGGCGCTCTGCGATGGCAGAGCCAATCTCCGGTGCATGGTTTTCTTCGCTGAGGCTCCTAACTTCTCCGCTAACCTTTGCGCCCCAGGCATCTCTGCGTTAGCATTTGTCCTCGATTTGTTTCTCGGACTGAGAACTAACAACTGACAACCAAAAACTAAAAACCTCAATGTCCCCCCACCTCATCTCCCGCGTCACCGTCCTCGGCACGGGCCTCATCGGCGGCTCCTTTGCTCTCGCGCTACGCAAATACACCACTGAGATGCGCATCTCCGGATGGGACCGCCCCGACATCATTCGTGAAGCGCAAAGTCGCAGCGCCGTCGACGAATCCTTTTCCGGCGACCTAGCGCCCGCTCTGCATAACTCCGATTTGATCTACATCGCGCTGCCCATCGCCGCGACAATCGATCTTCTTCCGGAAATCGCGCGCCACGCTCCGCCTCACGCGCTGGTCACCGACGCGTGCAGCACCAAAGTCCGCATCGCCCAAGCCGCCGCCGAACTTTTCCCCGGCGAAAGAGGCCCGATCTTCCTCGGCGGCCACCCCATGGCCGGCAGGGAACTCCCCGGAATCGCGCACGCCGATGCAGATCTTTTCCGCGAGAACACCTATGCGCTGATCGCCAAATCTCCCGAAGCCGTAGTGGCGGGTCTTCAGACCCGTTCTTTTCCCCCTGCTAGTGAACGCGGCTCCTCTGACGATCCACGCGTTTCGGCTTTCGTCAAAATTCTTGAAAAAATCGGCGCCCGCCCGCTCTGGCTCGGCGCACCGCAGCACGACTATGCCGTCGGCCTGGCATCCCATCTGCCGCAACTCGCCGCCGTCGCTCTCGCGGGATTCCTCTACGACCGCCTCGACGAAAACGGCCTTCCCATAACGCTCGCGGGTCCCGGCCTCCGCGATTCGCTTCGCCTCGCCGGCAGTCCCTATTCCACCTGGCGCGATATCGTCCTCACCAACCAGGAAGTCCTCTCCGCCGCACTCGATCTCTTCGCCCGTCGCCTCGACGATCTGCGCGAAAAACTCGCCTCCCGCGAGCTCGAAGCCGATTTCGATGCCGCCAATGAACTCTACAAGCTCCTACGCAGTCTCTGACGCGATGAGCCTTTCTTTGTACGAGCGCGATAGACCACGCCCTCTACCGTGCTGGCCTGTGATTCCGTCTACCAAACGCCTTCCTTCCTGCCAACCCACCAGATCAGCCCGATCGTGGCGGTCTGCTGTTCTTTTTTCAGCACGCCGTCCCGATCGGTGAAAAATGACGGCTGGTTCGAGAAGTCCCGGCGCCACTCGTAGCGCATCAGGAATCCTTCGGCAAATTTGTAATCGAAAGTGGCGGTGGCTTCCTTTAGGGCCTGCGTGAGCCCGCTGAAGAGGCCGCCGCGATCGGAGAGATACTCTGCCCGGCCCGCCACGGCAATTCTTGGCGTGAATTGGTACCGTGCATAGGCTGCGCCGCCGATGACGTGGGAAGGCGCCGAGGAACGCCCTGGTGCCGAAGTTCTCCACTCGCGCTGGATTAGGTAATCGCCTTCCAACGCCCATGCGAGCTTCGGCGTAGCTTGCCAGGTCACGTAGCTGTCAAATATGTGCAACCGGCCGTCCGGAGCTGGCCGGATCGCAGTAAACGTCAGCCCCGGCTGAACTGGTATCGGTCCGCTCGTCGATACCGGGACACGGTCGGGATGCTCCTGCCCCAGGTAATAGTTCACATTCCAAGTGATCGACTTGCGAGGCGTGGCTGTGAAGCCGAACAACTCGTCTTTAAAACCATTGGTGGCTTCGGCCTGGTTCGTGCCGTTCACGAGCCAGTAGTTCAATGTCAGCCGATCGTTGAGTTTGTAGCCGGCGCGCATGCCCATGTGATAGAACGGCAGGAAATCGAACCACAAGGCTCGCGAGTAGTTCGTCTGGTCTTTGGTGTAGTTTCCTTCGATTCCGATCGAGCTTCCCCACTTGCCGACGTCCAGCGTCAGCCCGCCGCCGAGCGGTGCGACGTACGTTCCGTAAGCCTGAAATATATTTCGATAGATCTGCGGCCTTGGTTCGTTCGCGGGATTTCCTTGCAGTGTGTCCGTGGCTTGGCCGAATTGCAAGTCGATGCGGACTCCAAACGGGCGTCCGGCGGCAGCGTCGGGGGCGCGCTCGAAAACCAGATCGGCCTGATTCAGACTGATATTGTTGCTCAGAACGTCGTACGCTCGCAGTGCGTTCACCCGGCCCACGGGGCGATTGAAGTTGTATCCATAATATTCATCCAGGGCGAAATTCAAGGTTGCTCCGCGCAAATAGTCAAGAATCCCGCGATCCCCGGCGATCGCCTGTTCTTTAGGTGCTTCCAAGGAAGCGCTCTGCGCGGGCGCCGTTGCCGGTGTAGTCGTTACTGTGGCTGTAGCGGCGGGGAGCGCAGCGACTGCATCTGTGTGATTTCTCTCTGTTCTCTCCGTGGAAGAGGCCTGCCTTTGTTTCAGCTCCTTTTCTAATTCGGTCACCCGTGTAAGCAAGCTCTGCACCACCTCGCGCAATTGTTTGACCTCCTCGGCCGATGCCGGAGCCTGATTGTTGGCCTGCGCGCGGCCCGGTGGACACCACGCTAGCAGGGCGAGAAACATCCCCATCGTGTAACGCAGAGAGACGTTGCGAATTAGCGTGTGACTGGAGGTCTGGTTGATCATGGGGTGGCGTCTTTCCCGGTTGGCATCCACTCGCTCCAACCGCGTTATCGCCTCCGAGTTTTAACATGGATTGCTTGAAAATGAGTCCACCGCGAACTCGAAGCTGGCTTCGAGGCTGCCCACGAGCTCTGCAAATTTCGCAGAGTCATCAGTCACCTCGATGCGTATAACGACCGTCTTCCAGCCCGAATGCTAGATGAAGTAAACTGCCGCGAACACTTCGGAGCACAGTATGGACAAACGCATCGCCTCCGCCGACGCCGCCATTGAGAAAATCCCTGACGGCGCCACCATCCTCATGGGCGGCTTCGGCCTCTGCGGCATCCCGGAAAACCTCATCGCCGCCATCCGCCGCAAAGGAACGAAGAACCTCACCATCGTCAGCAATAATGCCGGTGTCGACGACTTCGGCATCGGCGTCTTGCTCCAGCAGCGCCAAGTTAAAAAAATGATCTCCACCTACGTTGGCGAAAACAAACTGTTCGAGCAATTAGTCCTGAGCGGAGAATTGCAAGTGGAATTGAATCCGCAAGGCACGCTGAGCGAGCGCCTTCGCGCTGGCGGCGCCGGCATTCCCGCGTTCTACACACCCACCGGCTACGGCACCATGGTCGCGGAAGGAAAAGAAACTCGCGAGTTCGACGGCCGCGTGTTCGTCATGGAACGCGCCATCCGCGGAAATTTCGCTTTCATCAGAGCCTGGAAGGGCGACCGCTGGGGAAACTTGATCTACCGCAAGACCGCGCGCAACTTCAATCCCATGATGGCCACCGCCGCCGACTACGTCATCGCCGAAGTCGAAGAACTTGTTGAACTCGGCCAGCTCGACCCCAACCAAGTTCATACCCCCGGTATTTTTGTTGATGCCATTTTCCGGGGCCCCAAGTACGAAAAGCGCATCGAGCGCCGCACAACTCGAAAGATTTAGGTGGGACAGGCATTCCTGCCTGTCCTCCTGTCATTGTTCTTTGCTGTAACTGTAAACTGTCAACTGTGAACTCCTCATGCCACTGACCGAAGACCAAAAGCGCGAACGCATCGCCCGCCGTATCGCTCTCGAACTGCGTGACGGCTACTACGTCAATCTCGGCATCGGCATGCCCACGCTTGTCGCCAACTACGTCCCGAAAGGTATGGACGTCATTCTGCAATCCGAAAACGGCATGCTCGGCGTCGGCCCCTATCCGCTCGAATCGGAAGTCGATCCTGACCTCATCAACGCCGGAAAGGAAACCGTCACCGAACTCGCCGGCAGCGCCTACTTTTCTTCCGCCGATTCCTTCGCCATGATTCGTGGCGGCCACGTGGACCTCACCGTTCTCGGCGCGTTGCAGGTCGATGAAAAGGGATCCCTCGCCAACTGGGCCATCCCCGGCAAAATGTTGAAAGGCATGGGCGGCGCCATGGACCTCGTCGCCGGCGCCAAACGCGTCTTCATCGCCATGGAACACGCCACGCGCGACAACAAACCAAAAATCCTGAAAAAATGTACGCTTCCACTCACCGGCGTCGAAGTCGTCGACCACATCGTCACCGAACTCGCGCTCATCGACGTCACTCCCGACGGCCTCCTGCTCCGCGAGCTTGCTCCCGACGCCACCCTCGAACAGGTCCAGTCCCTTACCGAGCCCAAGCTCCTCGTTCCTCCCGGCGGCCCCCAAGTCATGCTCGCGTAGGATTCAAACGTCCTAGGCAAAGGCGGGTCACATGAAACCAAAGGGAAAAGCTGCCAAGACGAAACCCAAACGCTCGAAGATGCCGAAGTGGTTCCCCGTCGACGACGAAATGAAGGAACTTTCGGCCATGCTGGAAAAAGAGGTCTCGGACTGGCCCGGTGTTTCAAAGAGACCCATGTTTGGATACCAGGGTTTGTATCGAGACGGCGTGATCTTTGCGGCGCTGCCACGCTCCCGCGCCATGAAATCGCCAAGGTCACTCATGTTCAAATTTGCGTCCATGTCCCCTGCCATCTTGGACTCCGCCAAAAAAGATTCCAGGATAGACACAAATGCGCGCGCGCCCGGCCCCGGGTGGCTCATGTTCGAGATAGATGAAGCCTCCGCCACGAAGGATGCCCTCGACTGGCTCGGCCGCGCTTACGAAGCCGCCAAAAAGTAGCCACTATCTCGCCGCCCGATCGGATTTTCACTTCTTTTCTAGAGTGGAACCACCGGGGTGCCGGGCGGTGGTGAACGAATAATGGAAGCTCGAGACCACGCTCAACACTGTGACTAAGTAAATGAGCACGCGGACAAATGTGCCGAGCTCAAGATTGGGATATGCAGCCGCGAGAACCACAGTGAAAACAAGGACGATCTGAGTGGCGGTAGTGGCTTTGCCGTACATGCTGGGCGGAAAAGGCCGGTACCCGGAGACAAGCAAAATAACAACAGCGACGATCAGGATCAGCACGTCGCGGCTAAGAACGATGATCGTGAGCCACCACGCCAATTGCTTCTTGAATGCCAGAATGAG
>DATNLB010000172.1:0-5249 GCA_035603095.1 Candidatus Acidiferrales bacterium | reverse complement strand
ATTGCGGGAATCTTTCTTGGAACAATCACGAAATGGAATGACCCGGCAATCACCGGTTCGAACAAGGGTGTGAGTCTCCCCGCAAACGACATCGTCGTGGTGCATCGGTCGGAAGGTAGTGGCACGACCTACATCTGGACAGACTATCTTTCAAAAATCAGCGACGAATGGAAAACCAAGGTCGGTAAAGGTGCGTCGGTGAACTGGCCCGTGGGCCTCGGCGGCAAGGGCAATGAGGGCGTCACCGGCACGGTCAAGAATACTCCGAACTCCATCGGTTATGTCGAATTGATCTACGCGATCCAGAACAAAATGCCTTATGGCCGGGTGAAAAATTCCTCTGGCGCTTTCGTAAAGGCGGATCTTGCAAGTGTCACTGCCGCGGCGGCGGCGGCCGTAAAAAGCATGCCGGACGATTTCCGGGTTTCTATCACGGATGCCCCCGGCAAGACAGCCTACCCCATCTCCAGCTTTACCTGGCTGCTTGTTCCCGCTAAGTTTTCCGACGCCAACAAGCGCGATGCCATCAAGGGTTTCGTGAAATGGATGCTGGCGGACGGTCAGAACTATACCGAGGCTTTGTCCTACGCTAAGCTGCCCAAGGAAGTCGTGGCCAAGGAATTGAAGGCCATCGACAAGATTCAGTAACACTGGCTGTGAACGTGGGAACGACCACTACCACCGTGCCGAGCGCGGGCCCCCTTGCGGGCTCGCGCTCGTTTCTTTCCCGCCTCCGCCAGGGCGATGAAATCGCGCGAATGATTACCTTTCTGTTCGCCGCTTCCGTCGTTCTCGTCACCGTGCTGCTCGTTTTCGAATTGTGGCAAGGTTCCGATCTCTCCCGCCACAAGTTCGGCTTCAATTTTTTCCGCACCTCCGTCTGGGATCCCATCTTCGGTCAATTCGGCGCTCTGCCCTTCATTTACGGCACGCTCATCACCGCGGCAGTTTCTCTGCTCATCGCCGTTCCCCTCGGCATCGGCGCCGCGATTTTTCTTGCCGAACTCGCGCCAGCAAGAGTTTCCGATACGCTGGAATTCTTCATCGATCTTCTCGCCGCTGTCCCCAGCGTCATCTACGGCGTCCTCGGCATCTTCATCGTCGTTCCCTTGATGCGCCAATACATTCAGCCGGCGCTCAAACATGCCCTCGGCTTCCTTCCGCTCTTTCAAGGCCCTGCCTATGGTGTCGGTTTTCTGACGGCAGGCGTGGTCCTCGCCATCATGGTGATCCCCTATATCATTTCCGTTTCACGTGAAGTCCTGCTCTCCGTCCCCCGCGACCAGCGCGAAGCGGCCCTCTCTCTCGGGGCCACGCGCTGGGAATCCACCTGGAAAGTGGTTGTTCCTTTTGCCCGCGCCGGCATTTTTGGCTCGATTTTCCTAGCCCTCGCCCGCGCCCTCGGGGAAACCATGGCCGTTACCATGGTCATCGGTAACACCCCCACCATCAGTGCTTCTCTCTTTTCTCCCGGCTATTCCATCGCCGCCGTCATTGCCAATGAATTCACCGAAGCCGTCGGCGATCTCCATACGCAGTCTCTGATCGAGCTTGCCCTGGTGCTCTTCATCCTTACTTTCATCCTCAACGGTGTGGCGCGCTTGCTGATCGTCGCCACTTCCCAGCGCGGCAGCGGAATGGGCAACGTATGAGCCCTCGCCTCCGCTGGCGCAAATTTGTGAGCGGCTTCATGCTCGCGATGACCGGCGTGTGCGCCTTCGTCGCCGTTTCCGTCCTTTTCCTCATTCTTGGCTATCTCGTCTATCACGGCGGTACTTCCATCAACTGGAACTTCTTTACGAAATTGCCTACTCCCGTTGGCGAGACCGGTGGCGGTATGGCCAACGCCATCGTCGGCAGCGGGAAGCTGCTTCTGCTCGCTACGCTCATCGGCGTTCCCATCGGATTCTTTGGCGCCATTTATCTTGCGGAATTCAGCGGCGCCACCACCGCTTTTGTCGTCCGTTATGCTGCGGACTTGCTCAACGGCGTTCCCTCCATCGTCATCGGCATTTTTGCTTTCATCCTTGTCGTTCATCCTTTCAAGCATTTCTCAACGCTCGCCGGCGGATTCGCCCTCGGCCTGATGATGATTCCCATTACTCTGCGCAGCACGGAAGAGTTTTTGCGCGGTGTGCCCAACGCTTTGCGCGAAGCTGCCATGGCCCTCGGCGCCAGTAAGTGGAAAACCATCGCCTCGGTTATCGTCCCCGCCGCGTATCGCGGCATCCTCACTGCCATTCTGCTGGCCTTTGCTCGCGTCGCCGGTGAAACCGCCCCGCTCCTTTTCACCGCCCTCGGCAATCGCTTTTGGAGCCCTGGCTGGAACCAGCCCACCGCTGCTCTCCCGGAAATGATTTACAGATATGCCATCTCTCCGTATGATGATTGGAATCGTCAGGCTTGGGCTGCGGGGCTCGTCTTGCTAGTTTTAATTCTTGTCATTAACATCGTTGCCCGGGCGATTCTTTCCCGGGGCATTGCGGTTCCGAGGTCTTAACCTATGCACGCTTCTGTGAGGCCAGCTTTGACCGTGAAAATACCTCCCATCGCGACCAGTCCGGCGGCGCGAGAGACGTCGGCGGCCCTCTCCATGCGCATGACCATTTCCAAGGTCAATTTCTTTTACGGCAGCAAGCAGACTCTCTTCGACATCAGCATGGGCATCGCCACCAACAAGGTCACCTCTCTGATTGGTCCCTCCGGCTGTGGCAAGTCCACCCTGCTTCGCACCCTGAATCGCATGTACGAGATCGTGCGCGGCGCCCGCCTGGAAGGCGAAATTCTTCTCGATGGCCAGAACATCCTAACGCAAGACGTTACTTCGTATCGCCGCCGCGTCGGCATGGTTTTTCAGCGCCCCAATCCTTTCCCCAAGTCCATTTTCGACAACGTTGCCTATGGTCTGCGGATTAACGGCTCGAAAGCTCCTATCTCTGAAGCGGTCGAAAAAAGTCTGCGCCACGCCGCCCTCTGGGACGAAGTGAAAGACCACCTGCACAAGTCCGCCTACGAACTTTCCGGCGGCCAGCAGCAACGCCTGTGCATCGCCCGCGCCCTTGCCGTCGAGCCCGAAGTGCTTCTTCTCGACGAGCCCTGTTCCGCGCTCGACCCCATCAGCACCGCCAAAATCGAAGAGTTGCTCGTCCAATTGAAGGATCTCTGCACCATCGTCACCGTGACCCACAACATGCAGCAGGCTGCGCGCATCAGCGACTTCACCGCCTTCCTGCTCACCGGTCAGCTCATCGAGTTCAGCCCCACGCCGCAGCTCTTCACCACGCCGGGTGATCCCCGCACGGAGGCTTACATCACCGGCCGCTTCGGCTGACGCCTTTATCGCTCCGTCGTTTCTAGCGAAGCGAGAAAGCTCTTTTCGTTTTGCTGTAAGTTAGTCGTGAGGGAAAGGGGTTCATGGAACGCCATTTCGAAAAAGACCTGAACGAGATGAAAGAGCGCCTGCTCTGGATGGGCAGCCTCGCGGAGCGTGCCGTCCACCAGTCCGTTCACGCCGTTCTGGAATCCGACGAACAGCTCGCCAAGCGCGTCCTCGATGAAGAAGACGCCATCAACGAGCTCCAGATGGAAATTGACGATCGCGTCGTTCAGCTTCTCGCTCTGCACCAGCTCATGGCCATCGATCTCCGCTTCGTGCTGGCGGTTTCGCGCATCAATAACGATCTCGAGCGCATCGGCGATCAGGCCGTCAACATCGCTCAGGGCGCCCTGCGCATCCTTCGCCACCCGCGCGTGAAGCCCTACGTCGATCTGCCGCGCATGAGCGACCTCGCCGAGGAGATGGTGCGCAATGCTCTCAACGCCGTCGTCCGCCGCGACGTCGAGCTGGCCCAGAGCGTCCTTGCCACCGACGATAAAGTGGACAGCTTCCGCGATCAGATTTTCCGTGAATTGCTCACCTACATGATGGGCGATTCCAGCGTCGTCTTTCCCGCGTTCGAATTGATCCTCGTCGCCAAGAATCTCGAGCGCATCGGCGACCACGCCACCAACATCGCCGAAGACGTCATCTACCTCGTCCAGGGCCAGGACATCCGCCACCCCACCGTCGACCGTCGCTGACTTTGTTCCACTATTAGGAGCTCATCTCCTCGCGCGAGGCGCCGGGCAGTCCCGCTGTTAGCGCAAAGCCTGCCTCTGGCCGGCAAGGCGCCTGCCGGTAACTCACAATCATCCCAATTTTATTGGCAATCCAAATCCCTTGGCAGAGCATCAAAGCGCTTGCTGGTGATTATGCCTAGACATACGTCCCGGGTATTGTGGTTAAGCCAAAGTCTCCTGCTGTGCAGCCTTCCATCTGCGGCTCAGTCCCCGCAGCCGCCCATCGCCCCGGGAGCGGAAAGCGGCCGGCCCGACGTACAGGCAAAAGGAGCCCCGCCGGTCGAGCATCCGCCCGATCAGCGGTTGTCAGGAAGAATCACCGGAACCATTGTCGACCCCACCGGAGCCCCCGTCTCCGGAGCAAGCGTCAAACTTTCACATGAAGATCAATCCCCAGACCAGGAGGCCCTGACTAGCGACGATGGGCAATTCTCGCTTGCCAACGTCGCTCCGGGACCCTTTCATCTCACAATTACGTCGGCCGACTTCGCGCCGCAATCATCCTCTGGAATCCTCCAGTCGGGAGACAGTTACACCGTCCCGCAGATCGCGCTGGCTCTTGCCACTGCGGTCACTGAGGTGCGTGTCGTCCTCTCTCGGACGGAAGTGGCGGAAGATCAGATCAAGGTCCAAGAGAAACAGCGGGTCCTCGGCGTGGTTCCAAATTTCTATGTCAGCTATGACCACCATGCCGTTCCTCTTACATCGAAGCAAAAGTTCGAGCTTGCCTGGAAGACCACTGTGGATCCCGTCAGCCTCGGAGTCACCGGGGCTATTGCGGGAATTCAGCAGGCGCAAAACGATTTCAGTGGATATGGACAAGGCGCGCAAGGTTATGCCAAGCGCTTAGGCGCCGCCTACGGCGATTTTGTTGCAAGCACGTACATCGGGGGAGCCATACTGCCGTCGCTCCTGAAGCAAGATCCGCGTTATTTCTACAAAGGCAGCGGCAGTAAGCGATCGCGGATTCTGTACGCGCTTGCCACTTCTGTGATTTCCAAGGGCGACAATGGGCACTGGCAGGCAAATTACTCGGGGATCGTCGGGAGCTTGGCCGCCGGCGGTATCTCAAATCTCTACTATCCCGCCAAAAATCGCGACGGAGCGGAATTAACTTTCGAAAACGCGCT
>DATNLB010000306.1:0-7402 GCA_035603095.1 Candidatus Acidiferrales bacterium | reverse complement strand
AGTTCGATAGCCTCATCGAGGGACACGCTCAACATGGCGTAGCTGGATTCGAGTTGGCGGACTTGGTTGTGGAAAACCTGGGCTTTTTCATCAGGCAGCCAGGCGCGCCAGTCGTCTCTGACACACTTACCGCGGGCTGGGTGACGGTTGCGGTCTGTCACAAAAGTCTCCGTTGTGAAGTGGATGGGAGTGTAGCAAGAAAATGCGGCAAAGGTGTAAGTATTTGTCCTACGCAACAGGGGGTTTTGGCTTTGGTGCCGCCAGGGCAGGAATATCCCATTTCTTGCTCAATCGACACGCACGCCGCTATACTCGGACGCCATTGCCTTCGAAAGGATTTTCCCGTTGCAATTTGAGCCGCGCGACCAGTTTGAACAGCGTCAAAAGAAACTCGAACAGATCCAGGCCCTGGGGCACGATCCGTATCCCCGGGAATTTCGCTGGACGGATACACCCGCCGCACTGGTGGAGAAATACAGTCAGACCCCCCGCGAGGAGTTAGAGGCGACGAAGAAGGAGGTGCGGGTCGCGGGTCGCATCATGTCTTTCCGGCTCATGGGGGGGGCTGGTTTTGCGCACCTACAAGGGGCCGGCAAACGCATTCAGATCTATGTAAAGAAAGACGTTGTCGGCGAACGGGGATTCCAACTGTTTCATCTGCTGGACCTGGGCGATTCGATCGGCGTGCGCGGGCACTTGTTTCGAACGAAGACCAATGAGTTGTCCATCTGGGTCGAGGAGATTTTTTTTCTTTCGAAAGCGCTGCTGCCGCTGCCTGAAAAATGGCACGGCCTGACGGACGTCGAGCTGCGCTATCGCCAGCGGTATCTCGACCTGATCGCCAATGAAAAATCGCGCCAAGTGTTCGTGACGCGCGCGCGAATTATTCAGGAATTGCGCCGGTTTTTTGATGCGCGAGGGTACATCGAAGTCGAAACGCCGATGATGCATCCCATCGCCGGGGGCGCCGCGGCGCGGCCGTTCACAACGCACCACAACACGCTGGACATCGATTTGTACCTGCGCATCGCGCCGGAGCTTTATCTAAAGAGGCTGACGGTCGGCGGATTCGACCGCGTGTACGAGATCAACCGCAATTTCCGCAATGAAGGCATTTCCACGCAGCACAATCCGGAATTCACGATGCTGGAGTTTTACGAGGCCTACAGCAATTATCGCGATCTGATGGATATGAACGAGCAACTGTTCGCTCTGCTGGCAAAGAACATTACCGGCTCAACCACGGTGAAGTACGGCGGCGTCGAGCTTGATTTTTCGAAAATGGAGCGGCTTTCGATGCGCGAGGCAATCGTCAAGTATTGGCCGGCGGCCGCGGGAGAGGCGCCTTCGTGCGAAAAAATAGCCTCGCCGGGCGGCGCTCAGGAAGAGACAAAGCGCTATAACTTGTGGGCCAAGGGCGCCGGTGCGCCTTACGCGGGGGCCAAAGGGACGTTGACGAATGGCGAATGGACCGGACTCCTTTTCGAAACCATGGCCGAAGATAAACTTGTCCAGCCGACGATTCTCTACGATTTTCCGACGGATATCTCGCCGCTTTCGAAACAAAAGCCGGAGGATCCATCACTTACGGAACGATTCGAAATATACGTTGCGGGAATGGAAGTGGCGAACGGCTTCTCCGAGTTGAACGACCCTGCCGAGCAGGAGCGGCGCTTTCTTGCACAGATGGCGCAGGGCGGAGAAGAGGTCCCGAAGCAGCTCGACGTGGATTATATTCGCGCTCTGACCCACGGCATGCCCCCGACGGCCGGCGAAGGCATGGGCATCGATCGCCTGACGATGCTGCTGACGGATTCGCCCTCGATCCGTGACGTTATCCTCTTCCCTTTGCTGCGCCCGGAAGGTGGCGAATCATCTTCCGAAGCGCACGGCGGCTAACGTATTCTTCCAACTAGCATGAGATTCGAATGGTTCGTGGCGCAGCGGTACTTGCGGTCGCCGTACCGGCCGGCGGTCCTGCGGCTGGTTACGCTGTTTTCCACGATTGGAGTGGCGGCGGGCGTGGCGACGCTGGTGATCGCGCTCTCCATGAACACGGGTTTCCGCGAAACGCTGCAAGACCGGTTGCTCGGCGTGACGGCCCATGTTTCTCTTACGCGACCCGGTACCGGCGGAATCAAGAATTACGAGGAAATGGCCGCAAAACTTGCAGAGACAACCGGTGCGCGCTCCGTCACGCCAGCGATCTACCAGACGGTGCTGCTTTCCTTCGGCGGGCAAGCGCGAGGGGTGGTCACGAAAGGCATCGACCCCGAGCGGGAGCGAAAAAGTGACGAAGCGCTGCAGCGCATCGCCGCCGGAAGCCTGGACTTTTCTCCGGACGCGGATGGGATTGAAGCGCTGCTGATTGGAAAACAGCTTGCGCAGGAATGGAAGATCACTCCGGGTGATTACGTGACGCTCACAAGTCCGCAGGGACGATTGACGCCTTACGGATTGATGCCTCGGACACGGCGGTTTCGTGTTACCGGTGTTTTCGATTCCGGATTTTACGACTACGACGAGAACTGGTGTTTCATGACGCTGGCCGCAGCGCAGGGGCTTTCTGGCGCGGGTGACGTCGTCAACGTACTGGAGTTCCGGCTAAATCAGCCGGAACGCGCAGGCGAAGTTGCGGAACAGGTCCGGCAATCCGCGGGTCCGGGATTTTCAGCGACGACGTGGATGGAAGAAAATCGCGCGCTGTTCCGGGCTCTGCGATTGGAAAAGCTGGTCACGGCGATCTTCATCGGGCTGATTACTTTCGTCGCCGGCCTCAACATTCTGGTGGTTCTTTCCATGACGGTCATCGACAAAGCGCGCGATATCGCCGTGTTGAGGTCCATGGGCGCGCGCCGCGAGCAGATTCGCACGATTTTTCTTTGGCAGGGAATCAGCATCGGAGCCACGGGCACGCTCATTGGCCTCTTCATCGGCTACACGTTCTCGTTTGTGGCTGGTAGCTACCATCTGATTCCTCTCGATCCGCAGGTGTACGCCGTACCTTACGTGCCTTTTCATTCGAATATTCTCGATGGCTTGTGGATCACCACCGTGGCGATGGGAATCTCCATAGCGGCAACGATTCTGCCAGCGCGCGCTGCCGTGCGGCTCCTGCCGGTGGAAATCCTCCGGTATGAATGAGGGCGGGAACCGGCAAGCAGGAACGATATTCCGGAATCAATTTGGCGCGAGATTTGCTCCTACCAGGGCGGAGAGGCAGGTGGGTGAGACCGGGGCGCATCCCTCGACCGTCGGCCGGGTAAGTACCCACTGCAAGCTGTTGAAAACAGAAAGATTATAGGTATTTCAGTTTAACGCAAAAATGCCCTCCTTTCGGCAGGCAACGGACTGGTGAAAAGAGGAAACACTTTGGGCTAATGGAAGCACAGGTTGCACATTCCTCACGGCACGGGGATTGCAGCGGAAGCATCTAACTAACGAACAGGAAGGGCGCGAGAAGGCGCCAAAAGGACCATAAACGGAGTGATCCAGCAGGAACAATTCGCGAGCGGGATGGCGCCAGAGGATCCGCGCAACGCAGTAGTTGTGCTGGAATCGCGCGGTTTGAAGAAAACGTATGGCAGCGGGGAGAAAAGCATCTGCGTTCTGGCGGATGCAAACTTGAGTTTGCGGCAGGGAGAGATGGTGGCGATCGTCGCGCCGTCCGGGGCCGGCAAAAGTACTTTGCTGCACTTGCTGGCCGCGCTAGACACGCCAACGAGCGGTACAGTATACTTCGCAAAGAAAGCCATTGAATCGATTCACGACGCGGAGCTGGCGGAGTTTCGGAATCGTGCCATCGGATTTTTGTGGCAACGCCACCAGTTGCTGCCGGATTTTACGGCTGCGGAAAACGTAGCCATGCCGCTGCTAGTGCGCGGCGAAGATTTTGCTTCCGCGCTGGGGATGGCGCGGAAGTGGCTCGCGGAGGTTGGCTTGGAAAACCGGGCCGATCACCGCGCAGGTGAACTCTCCGGAGGGGAACAGCAGCGCGTCGCGATCGCCCGGGCGCTCGTCACTGGGCCGAGCGTGCTGCTGGCAGATGAACCTACGGGAGATCTGGACGAGCAGAATGCTTGGGCTGTGTTCGAGTTGCTGGAAAGGCTGCACCGCACGCACAAGTTGACGTCGCTGATTGCGACGCACAACCTGGCGCTCGCCGCGCGGTGTGACCGGATACTTGCGCTGGAGCATGGCGTTCTGCGAACTCGCGAGGCTGCGGCCTCCGCGAGCGGGACCCTCGGGGGAGAAGCGAGCTAACGTGTTCGAACGTTATACAGAGAAAGCGCGACGCGTCATATTTTTTGCGAGGTACGAAGCCAGCCAGTATGGCAGCCCGTACATCGAGACGGAGCATCTGCTGCTCGGCTTGATGCGCGAGGACAAAGCCCTGGCCAACCGTTTCCTGCGCCAGCAAGGCTCGATCGAATCGATACGCAAAGAGATCGAAGCCCGTATCACCATTCGCGAGCGCATCTCCACATCTGTCGAAGTGCCGCTCAGCGCGGAGTGCAACCGCATCCTGAACATGGCGGCGGAAGAAGCGGAGCGCCTGGGGCACAAGCACGTCGGCACCGAGCATTTACTGCTGGGCATCCTGCGCGAAGAAAAGTGCTTCGGCGCGGAAATCCTGATGGAGCGCGGGCTGCGTCTCTCCACGCTGCGGGAAGAGCTGGCGCGCACATCCGGCGAAAAAACGGCGGCGGCGCGGCCGAAAGAAACTTCTCTGCTCGCGGAATTCAGCCGCGACCTCACCCAAGCAGCATCGGAAGGCTCGCTGGATCCACTCGTCGGACGAGAAAACGAAGTCGAGCGCGTCATTCAAATTCTGTGCCGCCGCACCAAGAACAATCCGGTTTTGATCGGCGAGCCCGGAGTGGGCAAGACCGCCATCGTCGAAGGCCTCGCACAGCGCATCTCCGATGGCGATGTTCCTCCGTTCCTCGCAGACAAGCGCATCCTTTCCCTGGATCTTTCCCTGATCGTGGCGGGCACGAAGTACCGCGGCCAGTTCGAAGAGCGCCTGAAGACCATCATGAAGGAATTGATGGAGAGCCAAAACTCCATCGTGTTCATCGACGAGTTGCACACGCTCGTGGGCGCCGGTTCCGCGGAAGGATCGCTGGACGCGGCCAACATTTTAAAACCCGCGCTCTCGCGTGGAGAGATCCAATGCATTGGCGCAACAACGCCGGGCGAATACCGCAAGTCGGTGGAGAAAGATCGCTCTCTGGAGCGCCGCTTCCAGTCCGTGAAAGTCCCCGCGCCGGATGAAGAACAAGCCGTGCAAGTGATCCAGGGTGTTCGCGAGCGCTACGAAAAATTCCACGCCGTCAGCTACACGGACGAAGCGCTTCGTTATTCCGTCTATCTTTCGAACCGCTACATACCCGACCGTTTTCTTCCGGACAAAGCCATCGACCTGATCGACGAAGCCGGCGCACGCGTGAAGCTGCGCCAGGCCACCGTCCCCGAAGAAGTCGGCGAAGTGCAGAAGCGCGTGAAATTCATCACCCACCGCATGGAAACGGCCATCGCCAATCACGAATTCGAAAAGGCGCGTTTCTATTCGGAGGAAGAACGCAAAGAAAAAGAAAACCTGCGCGGGCTGCGCGAACGCTTCAAATTGGATGACGCCTCGACGGGCATCGTGACCCGCGAAGATATTGAAGAAGTCGTCTCGCGCTGGACCGGCATCGGCGTCACTTCCATCAAGGAAGACGAACAACAAAAACTTCTGCGCATCGAGCCGGAACTGCACAAACGCGTCATCAGCCAGGACAAAGCCATCACCGCGCTGGCCCGCGCCATTCGCCGCAGCCGTGCGGGACTCAAGTCGCCGCTGCGTCCGGTGGGCTGCTTCTTCTTCCTGGGGCCGACCGGCGTGGGCAAGACGGAAGTCGCGCGGCGGCTGGCGGAGTTTTTGTTTGGTTCGGAGAAATCGCTGGTTCGTTTCGACATGTCGGAATTCATGGAGAAGCACTCCGTCTCGAAACTGATCGGCGCGCCTCCAGGGTACGTGGGCTACGAAGAAGGCGGTCAGTTGACGGAACGCGTCCGCCGGACACCTTACTCGGTCATCCTGCTGGATGAAATCGAGAAGGCGCATCCGGACGTCTTTAATATATTGTTGCAGGTGTTTGAAGACGGCCAGTTGACCGACGGGCTGGGAAATACCGTGGATTTCCGGAACACCATCATCATCATGACCTCCAATCTCGGCGCGCGCCATTTGCAGAAGCGCACGGCGATGGGCTTCCAATCCGGCGCGGATGAAGCCGGGCAGAAGAGCATGGAAGATATGGTGATGAATGAAGTAAAGCGGGCGTTCAACCCGGAGTTTTTGAACCGGCTGGACGAAGTGATTATTTTCAATCCGCTCGGCGACGAAGATCTGCTCCGCATCATCGATTTGCTGGTGGGCCAGCTGAACGACACGCTGATTCACCGGCAGGTGCAGATCGTAGTATCGCCGGAAGCACGGCAGTGGATACTCGAGAAAACGTGCGCGGACCGCAGTTATGGGGCACGTCCGCTCCGCCGGGCTTTGCAGAAGTATGTAGAAGACCCGCTCTCCGAGGCACTGATCCAGGGTGGAATTCAAAGGCCGGCGACTCTCCAGATTTACGTCGCGGGGGAAGGCCTGTCGTTCCGTCCCGTCGGTGAGGCAACCCCGGTCGTCCACTAACGAATCTGACACAACGCACGGGTGATCCCGACCGGGTTCGGGGTTAACGCACGGCCGGCCCACACCGGGTCCGGCGGGAGAAAAACAACTTGAGTTTGGGGGCGCGGCCTTGACGACCTCATCGGCCGCTCAAAGAAAAGTCTGTTTGCCGTGTGGTTTTTTTGCGTCTTGCGTGGCGTTGACGATCGCCCTTGTGTTCCTTTTTGCGATCGCGTCGCCCGCAGCAACGCTGGAAAATCCGCGCGCGGACGCATCCTCATCGGCACGCTCCTATCTCTTTTCCGCTTCCTTTGATTACGCGACCGGCAAAGACGTTATACAGGATCGTTCCTCAGCGAATCCGCAGGCCGCCACGCAACAGCAATTTGTGATCGTGCGCATCGATTTCATCGGCAACCGCCGCGTGCGCAGCGACACGCTGAGAGCACGCATCTTCAGCCGCGAAGGCGATGTCTACAACGAAGAGACGCTACGCCGCGATTTTCAGGCGTTGTGGAACACGCAATTCTTCGAGGACGTGAAGCTCCGCGTGGAAGATGCTCCCAATCGCGCGGACGGCAAAATCATCCTCTTTGAGGTGAAGGAACGCCCGCAGATCCGCCGCATCCGTTACGACGGCATCCACTCCGTTTCCGAATCGGACATTCTCGACCGCTTCAAGGAACGCAAGGTCGGTCTGAGCGTCGAAAGCCAGTTCGATCCCACGAAAAT
>DATNLB010000211.1:0-10559 GCA_035603095.1 Candidatus Acidiferrales bacterium | reverse complement strand
ATCTACTCGAATTTCATCTCCCGCGGACAAGACGTCGTCCTTCCCAAAGACACGCCGCTCGAAATCGGCTTCGGCAAGCCTCATCCTGCGGCAGCATCGCAGCCTAAGACTCAATAGCCGCGGTCTTTCAACGGGCTGCCTCTGCTATACGCACCACTTGACAAGTCGGTTACTCTGCGCGTAGGCTTGGCCCGCAATGCAATCTGACGCTTCCCTCTCCTGGCTCGCGCTGGTGCAGGCCGAAAAACCGGAGGCCGAGCAGCGAAATCTATTGGCCGCCGCACTGAATGGCTCGGAGAAAAAGCTCTAGGAATTGCTTAGCGCTGAGGAGCCGGTGCACATTGATGACATCGTGGAACGCTGCGGCTTGAACTCTTCCGAAGTTCTGGCTACCCTTTTTGATCTGGAGATGAAAGGCATCATCCCGCAGTTGCCGGGCAAGCAGTTCAGCAAAGTCCTGCTGTAGAGGCAGATAGAGGTCCGCATCGTTGGCCCGCGGCTGGCATCCAATGGCTGAACGAACCCGCAAGGGCAATCGCCGCATCAAAATGGCGAACCCGTCGGGATCCGGGCTGGGCGCTTAAGGTAGCGAGAAGGACACACGCCGCGCGGTCAGCCCTTCCTCGAATACATTACGGAGTTACAAAGGCAACATGGCCCGTTCGCTCGTTATTGTCGAATCGCCTGCAAAGGCGAAAACGATTAACAAATATCTGGGGCGGAATTTCACCGTCAAAGCGTCCATCGGCCACGTGATGGACCTGCCCAAGAAAACGATAGGCATTCGTCTGCCTGGCGAAGATCCGTCGGGCCGCAAGAAGAGAAAGAAAAAAAAGGGCGCGAAGAAAGGCCTTCAGCCGGAAGAGAAGAACACCAAGAAGCCGATTACGCTGGATGACGACAAGATTTTCGAGCCCACCCTGCAAATCATCGCCGGCAAGGGCAAAGTCATCAATGATCTTCGCAAAGCGGCGATCACCGCGGATGCCGTCTATCTGGCGGGCGACCCCGATCGCGAGGGGGAGGCCATTTCGGCGCATCTCGCCATGGTGCTCTCCAAGCCTGCCAAGTTCATCGAGCAAGAACCGAGCGTTTCTAGATTTAAGAAGAAAGACGCAAAACCCGAAGAGCCGGTCAAGAAGGAAGAAGAGAACGAACCTAAAAAAGAAGTTGTGGCCATCGATCCGAAAAAGATTTTTCGCGTCACCTTCAACGAAATCACGCCTAAAGCGATTCGCGCGGCCTTCGATAAGCCCCGGCAGGTTGATAGCAATCTGGTGGACGCGCAACAGGCGCGCCGCGTGCTTGACCGCATTGTGGGCTACAAAGTTTCTCCGATCCTCTGGGACAAAGTGCGCCGCGGGCTTTCCGCCGGGCGCGTTCAGACCGTGGCGCTGCGGCTGATCGTCGAGCGCGAAATGCTGATCCGCGCCTTCGTTCCGCAGGAGTATTGGACGATTCACGCGATGCTGGATGCCGGGCAGCCGCCACTCTTCGAAGCCAAGCTTTTCAAACACCATGGCGAAGACATCGCCGTCGCAAACCAGGAGACCGCGGACAAGATTGTCGCCGCGGTGAGCAAGGCCAAATGGCAAGTCGCCAGCGTTGCGCAAAAAGAAAAGAAACGCAATCCGCCGCCGCCTTTCACGACTTCCAAATTGCAGCAGGCCGCCTACAACCGGCTGCGCTACACCGCCAAGCGCACGATGTCACTCGCGCAAAAGCTTTATGAGGGCGTGGAGCTTGGTGACGAGGGCTCGGTCGCGCTGATTACCTACATGCGGACCGATTCCGTGCATGTTTCGAACGACGCGCTGATCCAGGTTCGTGAGTTGATCCCCGAACGCTTTGGCTCGAACTATCTGCCGGAAAAGCCCAACTATTACAAATCGAAGAAGGATGCGCAGGAGGCCCACGAAGCGGTGCGTCCCACCGATGCCATGCGCGCGCCGGAAGACGTCCGCAAGTATCTCGACGAAGACCTTTTCAAGCTTTACCAACTGATCTGGCAGCGCTTTGTTGCATCACAGATGCTTCCGGCGATTTTCGATCAGACTACCATCGACATTTCCGCCGGCGACTACACTTTCCGGGCTACGGGCACCGTCCAGAAATTCGACGGCTACCTCCGTGCCTATCAGATGCCCGCATCGATCGCCGATCGCGAGGAAGACGAAAAGGATGACGAAGGCGAAGGCCGCGCGCTTCCTCAGGTGGCGGAGAGGCAAACTCTTCGCCTGGACAAGATTCGACCCGACCAGCACTTCACCGAGCCCCCGCCGCGGTTCAACGACGCGACGCTGGTCAAAGAGCTCGAGGAAGACGGCATCGGGCGGCCCTCGACTTACGCTTCGATCATTTCAACGATTGTCGAGCGAGAATACGTCACCAAGAACCAGGGACGTTTTTCGCCCACCATGCTCGGCGAGCGTGTCAGCGTGCTGTTGGTGAAGAGTTTCGAAGACATCTTCGACGTCACGTTTACCGCGCGGCTCGAAGAGGAACTCGACGAAATCGAAGAAGGCAAGCTGCCCTGGCGCGAAGCCGTCAAAGAGTTCTGGGAAAAATTCGTCATTGACCTCGACAAGGCCGGCGACGAGATGCTTTCCTACAAAGCCGGCATCCCGACCGGGAAGAAGTGCGAAAAGTGCGGCCAGGGCGAATTGCTCGAACGCATCAGCCGTCACGGTTTCTTCCTGGGCTGTTCGCGCTATCCTGAATGCGATTTCATTCAAGACCTCTCGCCTGAACTTCCCGAAGAGACCGGCGGCGAACCCAAAACCGAGTACTGCGACAATTGCGGCAAGGAGATGGCCATCAAGCGCGGGCGCTTCGGCACCTTCCTCGCCTGCACCGGTTACCCGGACTGCAAGACCACGCGCCGCCTCGTCCAGGGCACGCGCATCGCGCACCAGCCCGATGAGCCTCTCGCCGAATTGTGTACGTTGTGCGGGAAAAATCTCGTGAAGAAAAGCGGCCGCTTCGGCGAATTCATCGGCTGCTCCGGCTACCCGAAGTGCAAGTACACGCGCCCGATCACCATGGGCATTAAATGCCCGAAATGCAACGAAGGTGAATTCGTGCGCCGTGGCAGCGCTGGTAAGGGCGGTCGTGGCCGCCCACGAGTGTTCTACGGTTGCTCCCGTTACCCGGATTGTGATTTCACATCGCCCCACATGCCCATTGCTGAACCGTGCCCGAAGTGCGGCGCGCCGTTCATCGTCGAGAAGCGCACCAAGATCGGAACCGTCCACTCTTGCCTCAAAGAGGGCTGTGATTGGGAGAAGCTTATCCCCGAAGCTCAGCCGCAAGCACAACCGGAGGAAGCTCCCGTGCCCGTGGCAGCCAAGTCCTGACCCACCTGCATCTAAGGAAACAGTGCCGTGATTTCGCTTTCCGCGGATTTGTCCGCGCCTATACTGTGTTTGGGTCTCTCCCCCGGAGCTGTAGCAGCGAATGAAAGAAGCAATTGCGAAATATCTCCAATACCTTCAGTCGGTGAAGAATTCCTCGCCGCATACGATTCTGAACTACCGCAGGGACCTCGAACAATTTCTCGCGTATCTGTCGCCGCCCGGCGCCCGGCCGCCTGCACTCACGGGCGTCGCCCACCCCATGATCCGTGAATTCGTCGCGCATCTTCACGATCACGGCCTCGCGAAAAGCTCGATCGCGCGGAAACTAGCAGCCCTGCGCTCGTTCTTCAAATACTGCGTGCGCGAAGGCCATTTGAAGGAAAACCCGGCGCGTCTCGTTCCCACTCCGAAGTTGCCGAAGCGCATCCCTTCGGTCGTCTCTGCCGAGGAGATGATCGGCTTCCTCAATCAATTGGGCGCGACGGGACAAGCCGCAAGAGGCGGCCGCGCGTCTTCCAAAAAGCGCGCTTTGCTTCCACCGGCATCCGTGAAACCGCAAGGCAGGCAGAGTCCTTCCGTGCCAGTCGAAGAAAGCTTCCTCCTTCGCCGCGACCGGGCGCTCCTGGAACTTCTTTACGCCGCTGGCCTGCGCGTCAGCGAACTCACCGGCCTCAATCTTGCCGACATGGATCAAAAGGAACGCATTCTCCGCGTCCGCGGCAAGGGCAATAAGGAACGCATCGTTCCTTACGGGGCTAAGGCTCAGGAAGCTCTGGAAAAATACTGGCCGCTGCGCGAAATGCTCCTGGAGCCAAAGCACCGGACGAGTGGTGGGGACGGGCCGTACACCGAAGCGGTGTTCCTCAATTATTCGGGCCGGCGGCTTACGCAGCGCTCCGTCGGGCGCATCGTCAAAAAATACGCGCGCATCGCCAACGTCAACTGGGACCTGCATCCGCACTCGATGCGCCACGCCTTCGCCACGCACCTTCTCGCGGACGGCGCCGACCTCCGCGCCATTCAGGAACTTCTCGGCCACCAGTCACTCTCCACCACGCAGAAATACACCCACGCTTCCATCCGCCAGCTGATGGATATTTACGACAAGGCGCACCCGCACGCCTGATTCCTGCATCTATTCCAGTTTGCCGGGATGTGAGACTGCGCTACTCTGGGGAGCTTTCAAAAAGTGAACATGCGACTCCTTACTGCGTTCTCGATCCCGTTTTGTTTGCTCGCGTGCACGGCCTTGCCGCTGCCCGCAAGCGCGCAAGGGAACTATGAAGTTCAGGTGTATCCCTACGAAACCGTCGAGCCCCGCCACACGATGGTGGAACTCCATTCCAATTTCACTTTTCAGGGCTCCAAATCCACCGATGACGGCACGCTGCCGACGAACCATCAGTTGCACGAAACCATCGAGATCACCCATGGACTCACGGATTGGTTCGAAACCGGCTTCTACATCTTCAGCTCCGCGAAAAGCGGCCAAGGTTGGGATTACGTTGGTAGCCACATCCGCCCCCGCGTGCGCGTTCCTCCCAAGTGGCACTGGCCCGTCGGCATCAGCCTTTCGAACGAAATCGGCTGGCAGAGCCGCCGGTACTCCGCGGACACGTGGACGTGGGAGATCCGCCCGATCATTGATAAGCAGCTCGGCCGATGGTATCTCTCCTTCAATCCCACTTTTGACCGGTCCTTCCATGGTCCGAGCGTGAACCAAGGTCTCGTTTTCTCTCCCAACTTCAAATTCAGTTACGATTTCACCAAGAAGATCGCCGGGGGCATCGAGTATTACGGATCGCTGGGTCCGGTCACAGGCTTCGATCCGGTCAGCCAGCAGCAACAGCAAATCCTCCCCGCTATCGACCTGAATCTCTCGCCCAAGTGGGAAATCAATTTTGGGGTGGGCGTAGGCGTGACTCGCGCAACCGACCATTTGCTTGCCAAGATGATTCTCGGCTACCGTTTTAATTTTTGAGGCGTCCTTTGTAGTTCGACCGAGCCTCCATTGCGTCCGGTGACAAAACGAGCCGCGAATGCAAAGATAGGCCCGTGAGGCCGATACTCACCGCGCATCTTTTTCCGAAGCTCGATGCCATGTTGCTCGAATTGCTTCGTTCCCTGACCGCCGAGGACTGGGAAAAGCAGACGGTTTCACCCAAGTGGAAGGTCAAGGACGTCGCCGCACACCTTCTGGATACTCCGCTTCGCGGCGTTTCGATCGCCCGCGATGGATATTTGCCAGAAGCCCCGAGAATCAGCTCCAGCGTTGAACTCGCGGCATACATCAACCGTTTGAATGAGGAAGGCGTCCGTCTCTATCGACGCCTGAGCCCCGCTGTCTTGATTTCGCTGATGCAAGTCGCGTCCCAATTGCTCGCCGAGTATCACCGCTCCCGGGATCCCCATGCCAGCGCGCCCTACGGCGTAAGCTGGGCAGGCGAGGAAAAATCCGCAAATTGGTTCGACACGGCCCGGGAATTCACGGAACGCTGGCACCACCAGCAGCAGATCCGGCTGGCGGTGAACAAACCGGGCATCATGACCCGCGAACTTTACCATCCCGTCTTGGATTGCTTCTTGCGGGCCCTGCCGTTCACTTATCGCACCGTTTCGGCAAAGCCCGGAACTTACGTTCAGATCAACGTTTCCGGTGAATGCGGAGGCAGTTGGTATCTTTCTCGCATTGAACAAGCATGGCAGCTTACCGAAGAGCCGCTCGGGGATAAGCTTTCGGAAACGATCATCCCGCAGGAAATTGCATGGCGCATCTTCACTAAAGGTATCGACCGAGAGTCCGCTCTGCTGCAGGTCAAAATTTCGGGTGACACCCAGCTAGGTCTCCATGCGCTCCAAGTGGTTTCCATCGTCGCATAATGTAGCATTGCGCAATCCCACGCCTTAATCGTTCGTTGACGGTTTGGGCCGGGAACCCCTATAATTAGGGTTTGCCTTTAGCGCTTGGAGGACAGATGTACGCCGTTATTCAGACCGGGGGAAAGCAGTATCGCGTCGCGCCCGGCGACACCATCCGCATCGAGCGGGTCGATGGCAAGGTAGGGGAAAAGGTGAACTTTGGCTCCGTCTTGGCCGTCCATACGGACGACAAGAAGGTCTTGCTGGGCGCCGATGCCGGCAAGGCTTCTGTGAGCGGCAAAATCGTCTCACAGGGCCGCGGCAAGAAGCTCACCGTGCTCAAGTTCAAGAAGGGCAATCAGTACAAGATTTCACGTGGCCACCGTCAGAATTACACGGCCATCGAGGTCGGCGATATCAAGCTCTAACTCTTCATCTAGCTCCGGGCTTCCACCGGGCAGTTTTTCTCGAAAAGGATTACATCATGGCAAGTAAGAAAGGCGGCGGCTCCTCTACAAACGGCCGCGATTCACACGGACAGAGGCTGGGCGTCAAGCGCTTCGGCGGGCAGCTGGTCAACGCCGGTACGATCCTGGTGCGCCAGCGCGGCACCAAGCACCAGGCCGGGGAAAACGTCGGGCAGGGCAAGGACGACACGCTCTTCGCAATGGTTACTGGCGTCGTGAAGTTCCAAGACAGGGGCCGTCACGGCCGCTTCATCAGCGTCCTGCCTGCTGAGCAAGCCAAGTCCGCCGCGAACTAACTGCATTGCGCTGCATTGTATAGGGGCAGGCTTCCGTCCGGCCTTCTTCCCCTCTTCCGCGGTCTGGCTCCGCTGGACCGCGTTTTTCTTTTCGACCCGGCTATTGCCCGGAAATGCAGGACAACGGCCCGCCGGGAAAGAATTTCTTATATGCGCTCCGTCCATGCGCCGGAATGATGGCGAGTCCCGGCAACTTTTCGTGAAGCTCACTGAGCCTGCCGACGATTTGGTTCGCAAGCGCCATGTCACTGTCGCTGTCCTGCAAGATCAGAGATTTCCTGGCGCGCTCCTCGAAACCGCGTTCGTCATCGACGGCGTCGCCAACGTAAAACAGGCGCCGGGTGGGCGATAGGTTCACGAAAATGCCCACGCTTCCGGGGGTATGGCCGCGCAACGGCACGACGACCACCGAGCCGTCTCTGTAAAGATCGGCGCTCTCGTCAAAAGTTTCGTAGGGCGCCGGTTCGAATCTTAGAGTGGGCGCGGCGATCGGCGGAAACTTGGGGGTGTGCGCGGCAATCACGTAGCCCTTGGCCTGAACGCTCGGGTCGGCTGCAAATTGCAGCTCTTCGCGGGTGAGCAGTACCGGCAGAGGTGGCAGATCCATCAAGCCGCCGGCGTGATCCAAGTGCGCATGCGACAGGATGGCCCAGCGCAGCTTCGCGGGATCTTCACCGATACGGCGCAGCAAATCCGGAAGCGGCACTTTCGGCTTAAGCAGCCCCGCGAGCGATTTGAGTTTAAGCCACGTCGCAAAGGGGAACCCGGAAATTTCCTGATCGTAGTGACTGGAGTTTCCGGTGTCGATCAGCAGGTCGCCCGCAGGATGCTTGACGAGGACGCTTCCGGCAGTCGAGCCGAAGGAAAAGCTGCTGAACGTTTTCGCCGTTTCGACCCAGCACGCGGATAGCCCCGGAATCGTGGAAATCACCGGCACAGTGCGCTCGTGAGGGACCGCTGGAGGCAGTGGCGTTCGCCGGAAGTAGAGCAGGTAAAAGGCGGCAGCCATTACGGCTACGAACGCTAGAAGTACTAGGGTAATGCGTTTAAGCGCGCGGAGCATCGGGAGGCGGCCTCCGTTGGGGGTTTCGCGTTTCAATAGTTTGCTTATGTTATCTTTTTCAAGGGTGACCGCCTAGCGGTCAACCCTTACGGAGTCTTATTCCTGTGTTCGTTGATGAAGCAAAAATATTCGTGAAGGCCGGCGATGGCGGCAATGGCTGCGTGGCCTTCCGGCGCGAAAAATACGTGCCCCGCGGCGGTCCCTCCGGCGGCGACGGCGGCCATGGCGGCAGCATCTATCTCGAAGCCAACATTAACGACAACACTCTGCTTCGCTACCGCTACAATCGCGAATTCAAGGCCGATCGCGGCCGCCATGGCGAAGGCTCCAACTGCACCGGCCATTCCGGCAGTGACATGATCCTGCAAGTTCCCGTCGGCACGCTGGTGTTTGACGATCATGGCGCGACCATCGCCGATCTCGCCAGCCCCGGCCAGCGCGTACTGATCGCACACGGTGGACGCGGTGGACGCGGCAATCAACACTTTGCCAAACCCTGGCATCAGGCCCCGCGCGAACACGAGGATGGATTTCCCGGCGAAGAACGGCATCTTCGCCTCGAGCTGAAACTTCTCGCCGATGTCGGCCTGGTGGGTTATCCCAATGCCGGCAAGTCCACTTTGATTTCCGTTATCTCCGCGGCGCGCCCGAAAATCGCTAACTATCCCTTTACCACGCTGGAACCGAATCTAGGGGTCGTCAACGCCGACGGTGGCACCGGTGGGCACGGCACCGAGCTGGGCCGCACTTTTGTCGTCGCCGACCTTCCCGGCCTTATCGAAGGCGCGCATCTAGGCGCAGGCCTCGGCATTCGTTTTCTCCGCCACGTAGAACGCACACGCCTCCTCGTCCATCTGATCGACACGAGCGACTCAAACGCCGATGATCCGGTCCACTCGTTCGAAGTCATTAACGGCGAGCTCGAAGCCTTTAGCGCGTCCCTCACCGAAAAACCGATGATCGTTGTTGCCACCAAGCTGGATGCCACGACTGATCGTACGCGGCTCGAAGTTCTTCGCGATTCTTGCAAGCAGCGCAACCTTGAATTTCATTCCATTTCCGCTGTTGCCGGTGACGGCGTGAAAGATCTGGTCCGTTCCATCGCCGATGCCCTGGAGAAGATTCCTCGCCCTGCTCCCGATTCCACGCTGGGCCCGCCCGGTCCCGCCGAAAATGGCGAGGGCGAGGAGGATTATCCTCGTTCGTCCGCGCCTGTTGACCGCTCGGCGGTCGCAAGAAACAATGAAGATGATTCGTGAGAGAATCAATTATGTCGTGCGCGGCCTCGATCCACTCCGGGCCGGCAGCACTTTCCCGGGAGGCGCATTGGCCATAGCGCAGGGGCACCGCACCGCCGCAAAGCATCATCCTCGGCGCATCGCGATTTTCGGCGGTTCCTTCGATCCCATCCACAACGGCCATCTTTCCGCCGCTCGTGCCGCCGACCGCCGCTTTAACTTCGACGAAATCCACTTCATCCCCGCGAGCCGTCCCCCGCACAAATTAAAGCAGCACCTCGCTCCGTTTCCGCACCGGTTTGCCATGGTCTCGCTCGCTTGTACCGAGCATCCGCACTTCGTTCCCTCGCTTGCCGAAGCCGGCGAGGATTTCAGCGGCACGCAACTCCACTATTCCGTGGACACCGTGCGCTACTTCCGTCGCGTCCACCACGGCCACGGCGATCGCCTCTTTTTCATCATCGGCGCCGACGCGTTCCTGGACATCCCGATGTGGAGAGAATACGAAACGCTGCTCGGCCTTTGCGATTTCATCATCGCCAATCGCCCGGGCATCCGCTCGGAAGCCCTGCGCCTCGTCATTCCGCCAGACTTGATGGCCCGGCCAGACGCAAGAAAAGAAACCGAGCACCCCTCCCAGGTCGTTGCGCACCTTCACAAGACCACTATTTATCTGCTCGAAAACGTTTCCAGTGATGTCTCCGCTACCGACATTCGGCGCCACGCGCAACGCGGCCAGTCCATCCATGGGCTTGTTTCCGCGCGCGTCGAGGAATACATTCTCAAACAGGGCCTATACCGGTGAAATTCGAATCCTTGCCTCAGGGCGTCCGCCTCGCTGTCGAAGCCGCACAAGAAAAGAAAGCCGCGGGCATCACCGTGCTCGACCTCACGGCAGCGGGCGCCTTCACCGATTATTTTGTGGTCTGCACCGGCTTCAGCACCCCGCAGGTCCAGGCCATCTGCACCGAAGTCGAGGCGCAGCTCTACAAAAATCTCAGCCGCTCGCCCGAACATCGCGAGGGATATCGCTCCGCCGAATGGGCGCTGCTCGATTTCGGCGGTTTTGTGGTGCACGTTTTCAGCGAGCAAGCCCGACGCTACTACGATCTCGAACGCCTCTGGCGCATGGCGCCCAAGCTCGATATCCCCGACCAGCCTGACGGTCCTTCTTCCGAACGAAACATGTCTGATTCGCCATTCGGGCAGGAACCCTTTTCCGGCGACGCCGTTTCCCGCCGGCCGCAGAGCGGTCGTTCGCGGCAATGACCGCGGAACGA
>DATNLB010000217.1:0-4191 GCA_035603095.1 Candidatus Acidiferrales bacterium | reverse complement strand
GCGTTCCGCTCGACGCGCCGCCGTTCGTTCCAGGCATGATTATCTCCGCGCCTTTCTCGAAGCGCTTGCAGCCCCGGGCTTCACGGTTTTCTTTGGCGCCACCTTCGCCGCCGGCTTTCGACCGTTCGTGGATTTCGCTTCATTCCCAATCGTATGCTCCACTGGCGGCGTATCGCCGAAGTGAATCGGCGCGCGCGCGCCGCCGGAGCCTTTGCCGGATCCGAATCCCGGAACCGTCCAAACCGCTTCGACGCGCGACCTCGGCGGCGTCACTTCCGCAACCGGGCGCTCCCACTTCGCGCGGATCTTGTGGCAATCGTCGCCGGTGCAGTAGACGCCGGTCTCCGCCAATTCCGGCGGGGGCATCGGAGAGTTCTCCGCAAAGTCCCGCTCCTTGGCGAGCAGGGCGTTGATCTTCTCCTCGATCTCTTTCCTGCCTTTGGCGTCGAGCAGCTTTTCACCGGTCAGGAATTTTTCGTAGAGCGCTATCGGGTCCCGCGCTTCCCAGTACGCGCGCATCTCTTTCGGCACGTATTCGGCGGGATCGTGCTGCGCGTGGCCCATGCGCCGAAAAGTCTTGGCTTCGATCAGAATCGGCCCTTCCCCAGCCCGCGCCCGCTCCACCGCTTGCTTCGCTGTGGAATACATCGCGACCACATCATTGCCGTCGACAATGTAGCTCTGGATGCCATACGCCTTCGCACGGTCCGCGAGATTTTCGAGCGGCACCTGCTTGCGAACCGGCGTCGAATATGCCCACAGATTATTCTCGAGAATCAAAACAAACGGCGCTCTCTGCACGGCCGCAAAATTCAGCCCTTCGTGAAACACGCCGGTGGAGCTGCCGCCGTCCCCAATCCACGTCATGGCCACAATCTTTTGACCCAGATATCTTCCCGCCATAGCCACGCCGGTCATCACCGGAATCAAATCGCCCAGCATCGAGATCGGCGAAACGATGTGCAGATTGTCCAGATCCCCGAAGTGACTGGTGCCATCCTTGCCCTTGGTAGGCGAATCGTACTTCGCCATGTGTTGCATGAAAATGTCGCGCGGCAGCACGCCCTTCACCAGTAGCGCCCCGATGTTGCGAATCATCGGCGCCAGCCAGTCTTTTTTCTCCAGCGCGTATGCCGTGCCCACGGAAATCGCTTCCTGTCCGAGGCTGGAGTAAAGCCCTCCGACAATTTTGTTCTGCCGGAACAGCTTCACCATCATGTCTTCGACGGCGCGGTTCAGCCGCATATAGAAGTACAAATCCAGATACTGTGGCCGCGTCAATTCCTTCTTCATCCCTGCTCCAATTCCTATGCGGAAACCATGACGCCGTGCTCGGCGTGCTCCAGTTTCTCCATCAATTCTTTTCTCGACGCTTCGTTCATCTTCAGCCCGAGCAGTTCTCCCAGATGCTTTGCAATTCGAAGGGAGACTTCCTTTTCATCGACATTCCGCCCCAGCAATTTCTCAAGCGACGTGGCTTTCCGGTCCGCGATCCCGCACGGCACGATCAGGTCGAAATTCCGCAAATCCGTCGACACGTTGTACGCAAATCCGTGCGAAGTAATCCAGCGGCTGATGTGCACGCCGATGGCAGCGAGTTTTTCGGAAGTGGCGAGTGGCGAGTGGCGAGTGGCGAGCGCGGAAATACTCTGTGCAGCATCCACCCAGACGCCGGTCTTGCCGGGCTCGCGAACCGCGGTGATCCCAAATTCCGCGGTCGCCCGGATCATCGCCTCCTCCAGCGTTCGAACGTACCACACGACGTCGCGCCGGATCGCGCCCAGGTTGAGAATCGGATATCCCACAATCTGTCCCGGCCCGTGATAGGTAATATCTCCGCCGCGATCGGTGGCGTGAAACTCCACGCCTTTCTGGCGCAACACGTGCTCCGGCGCCAGCAAATTTTCCCGCTTGCCGCTTCTCCCCAGCGTGATCACGGGCGGATGCTCGCAAAGCAGCAGCACATCCTCGATCGTGCCGGCCTTCCGCGCGGCCACAACACGCTTCTGTAATGCGTAAGCTTCCGCGTATCCAATTAATCCCAGGTCGATAATCTGGCAGATTTTCACCAGTCACCAGTCACGAGTCACCATTCACTACACGTTAATCTGTAATCCCCTTACGCTCGCAAACGCATCACCCATCGCTTCCCACACTGTGGGATGGGCATGGATCATATTCATCATGTCGTCGATGGTGCCTTCGAGATTCAGCACCGTCGCGGCCTCCGCTAGAAGTTCCGTCGCCAGCGGCCCGATGATGTGAATTCCCAGCACCTCGCCGTACGATTCATCGGAAACCACCTTGACGAATCCGCCGTGACTCCCCAGAATCGTCGCCTTGCTGTTGCCTACAAACGGGAACTTCCCGATTTTCACATCGTACCCCGCTTCGCGCGCCTGCTTTTCGGTCAGTCCAATCGAGCCGATTTGCGGCTCGCAGTACGTCGCATTGGGAATCCGGGTCTTCACGATCTGATGCGCCGGTTTGCCGGCGATGTGCGTTACCGCGATAATCCCTTCCATCATCGCGGCATGCGCCAGTTGCGGCAGGCCCGCAACGATGTCGCCGATGGCATAGAGCCCCTTCTCGGCCGTCTCCATGTTATCGCCGACGTGGACGAATCCGCGCTCCAGCTTGGCCTTCGATTTCTCCAGACCGCAGCCATCCGTCATGGCCTTGCGGCCCACGGCCAGCAGCAGTTTCTCCGCCTGCAGAGTCTGCGCTTTTCCGTCCTTATCCTTGAACGACACGGTGACGCCCTTGGCGTCTTTCTTCACCGACTCCACGGCGCAACTGGTGAAAACCTGGATGCCTTTTTTCTGAAACGCCTTGGTGAGCTCCGCGGAAATTTCTTCGTCCTCGACCGGCACGATGCGCGGCAACGCTTCCAGGATGGTCACCTGCGTCCCGAACGAATTGTAGATGGAAGCAAACTCGACTCCCACGGCACCCGCGCCAACCACAATCAAGGTCTTCGGGATCTCCGGAAGCTCGAGAATCGAGCGGTTGGTAAGGATCGTTTTGTGGTCGGGTTCAATGCCGGGGAGCGATTTCGCCTCCGACCCGCTCACCATCAGGATGTTGGCTGCTTCGATCTCGGTTTTCTTTCCGTCCTTCTCCACGCTCACGCGGCCCGGGCCTTCATACTTTCCCCAGCCCTGGACCCACTCCACTTTGTTCTTCTTGAAAAGGAATTCGATGCCTTTCGAATGCTTCTTGACGATTTTGTCTTTTCGCGCGAGGACGTTAGCCCAGTTGATTTTCAGCCCGCTGACCTCGAACCCCAGCTCCGCGCCATTTTTGAAGTGGTCGTAAACCTCGGCGTGATGCAGCAGCACCTTGGTGGGAATACAGCCGACGTGCAGGCAGGTCCCGCCCAGGTAGGGGTCCTTTTCCACGACCACGGTTTTCAGGCCAAGTTCGCCCGCGCGGATGGCCGCCACATACCCGCCGGGACCGCTGCCGATAATCGCAACATCGTACTTTGCCACTCGAAATCTCCCTTCCACAGGGCCAGAACCGGTGAGTTGAGCACCTTCCCAGCGCAGTCGCACTCGAAAAAGCTCTAGGGGGCAAGCCAATAAGACGGGGCGCCGAACATTAGATTCGCAGACGCCATCCAGGACGCAGAAAAAGCCGCCCGCGCTTACGGCGCAGACGGCTGCGTCCCAGCAAACATCGAATTTTAACAGCGGTACGCGCCACTCGCAACCCGACGGGGGCGGGCAAAAGAAAGTGCTCAGAAACAGCGATTTGCGGTTTCGTTCGAATGGGTTGCGCTCAAGAGGAACAAAACAGACGGAGTCGCCGAAATCCTTAACTTGCAACCGCACTCCGGGAAGTGCAAACCGTATCAGGTGAAACAGGTCCGGAATGTTATAATTAACTATCGCTTGGCGGGAGAAGCCGATGCCTAGATCCGAAATCATCATCCATTGGAGTCAGGCCGACGAAGCGTTTATCGCCGAAGTCCCCGAACTTCCCGGCTGCGCAGCCGACGGAAAGACCTACAAGGAAGCGCTCGCCAACGTGGAAATCGTCATTCAGGAATGGATCGAAACAGCCAAAGAACTTGGTCGCTCCATCCCCGCCCCGCGCGGCCGCCTCGCCTTTGCTTAAGGAGTAAAAGACCGCACCCTTTGAAATACCAAATGCCAAAGGATGCGTCACCCTTGTAACTCGGCGGAA
>DATNLB010000775.1:0-2802 GCA_035603095.1 Candidatus Acidiferrales bacterium | reverse complement strand
GCCACAGTCTGGCCGCTTTCGATTTTCCCAACGGCTCTCTCGTGCTGACCGAAGCTGGCACGAAGCACCGCGCATCGTTGCATGTTCTCGCTGGCGAGGAGGGCTTGCGTTCCGTCGACCCGGGAGGTATCGACATCTTCGCGAGCGATCTCACTTCATTTCGCGACGCGCTTACCTTCGAAAACCGCACACTCAAGAGGGCCCTTACAGATCCGCGCATTCTCAGTGGCATCGGCAACGCGTATTCGGATGAAATCTTGCATGCGGCGCAGCTCTCGCCTATCACCCTCACGCGCAAGCTGGAGCCGCACGGGTGGGAAAGGCTGTTCGCGGCGGCGCGCCATACCCTCAGCCTGTGGATAGACCGGCTGCGCGCCGAGGCCAAAGCCGGCTTTCCCGAAAAAGTGACCGCGTTTCGCAAGGAAATGGCGGTTCACGGACGCTATGGACAACCTTGCCCGAGGTGCGGAGAAAAGATTCAGCGGATTCGTTATGCGGACAACGAAACGAACTACTGCGCCCGGTGCCAAACTGGCGGGAAAGTTCTTGCGGACCGCGCTTTGTCCCGGCTATTGGGAGCGGACTGGCCGCGCACGCTCGAGGAACTCGAAGCTCTCAAGCGGCGCTAAGCCGGCGCTTTTCCGTACACATGGTCGCAGTCCCACTTGTTTTCAAAGAACTTGTGATATATCATGGTATATGACAAGTGCGGGGCTCGCTTGACGTCTTCATGGAGGCCTGCCATGCCCAAAATTGCCAAGCTCTTCAAGAACGGCCGCAGCCAGGCCGTCCGTTTACCATCGGATTTCCGCTTCACCTCTCGCGAAGTCTTCATTCGCAAGGATCCCAAAACCGGCGACATCATTCTCTCCCGCAAGCCCGGCTCCTGGGACGACCTTTTCGCTCTCGCCGACTCCGTCGAAATCCCCGCGGACTTCCTCGCTTCGCGCGATCGCCGTCCGCCCAAAAAACGTCGCCTCTTCTGATCGGAACAGCGCATGCACCGATTTATGCTCGATACGAATAGTGTGAGCTACGCCCTCAAGGCGAATCCGCCGTCCGTTCGCGAACACTTGCGCCGTGTTCCCATGGTCCAGGTCTGCGTCTCTTCCATCACCGAGGCCGAACTACTCTTTGGCCTCGCCCTCAAACCCGAAGCGACAAAGCTCGCCGAGCTAGTCAATCAATTCCTCTTGGGCGTTACCGTTCTTGCTTGGGACTCCGCAGCCGCGAAAGCCTACGCCGACTTGTGCGCCGCTTCCTGGAGACGGGGCCGCCCGCTCGCCGCCATGGACATGCTCGTCGCCGCTCACGCCTTCGCTACCGGCCTCACTCTCGTCACTAGTGACCGCTCCTTCCGCTCCATACGTCCGCGCCTCCGCCTTGCCGACTGGTCCAGGCCCCATTGATGGAGCTTTCATTCCCCGAACACTTCTCTTGCGAAAGCTTTACGCTTAGAATCGAGTCGCCTTCACTAGGTAGCTTGTGACTAAATATTCGAAAAAGATGACTGAGCAACTCAGCTTCAACCTCATGCCCGGCCGCAAGACCTTCACGGTCAGCGAGTTGACCGGGAAGATTCGCGACCTGCTTGCGAAAAACTTCACCGACATTTCCGTCCAGGGCGAAATTTCCAATTGCCGCGAAGCCCAGTCCGGGCACATCTATTTCACCTTGAAGGACGACCGCGCGCAGGTCCGCTGCGTTTACTTCAAGCAGCAGCAGCGCGGCATCAAGTTCCGCCCGGAAGACGGCTTGCAAGTTACCCTGCGCGGGAGCATCAGCGTCTACGAGCAGCGTGGCGAATATCAGATTTACGTCGAGAAAATCGAGCTGGTGGGGCAGGGTGCCTTGCAGCTTGCCTTCGAGCAATTGAAAAAGCGCCTTGAAGCCGAAGGCTTGTTCGATGCCGGACGCAAGAAACTGCTGCCACTTCTCCCCAGCCGCATCGGCATCATCACTTCACCAAAGGGCGCAGCGGTCCGCGACGTCGTGCGCATCCTTACGCGCCGCTTTCCGAATGTGCATCTGACCGTCTATCCAGTGCGCGTCCAGGGCGAAGGCTCCGCCGAAGAAATCGTCAAGGCGCTGAAGTTTTTCAATCACAAGAAATTCGTCGACGTGCTTATCCTCACGCGCGGCGGCGGCTCTATGGAAGATTTGTGGTCCTTCAACGAAGAAATTGTCGCCCGCGCGATCTTCGCTTCCGAAATTCCCGTGATCTCCGGCATCGGCCACGAAACCGATTTCACCATCGCCGATTTCGTCGCCGACGTTCGCGCTTCGACTCCTTCCGCCGCCGCCGAGCTCGTTGTCCAGACCCGCCGCGAATTTGACAAGCACATCGCCGACCTCCGCGAAACGCTGGCCGGGCTGATCCGCTACCGCCTTTTGGAATTTTCCCGCCACGTCCACGAGCTTTCCGCGCGCCGCGGCTTCCGCCGCCCACTCGATCTTCTGCGCCAGCAGCGCCAGCGCGCCGACGAAATGACCTCACGGCTCGCCCTTGGCCTCCGCGCGCGCCTCGAACAATCGCGCAAACGTTTTACTGCCGCCCACCTGCGCATGGCTTCCTTCGATTTCCGCGTGAAGATCGCGGCCTTCCGCCTGCGCCTCGAAAAGCGCACCGCCGAACTCGGCCTCCGCATCGAGCGCCTCCTGCGCGCCAAACGCGAGCGCTGGCAGCGCCTGACCGTGCAGCTCCAGGAGCGCGGCCCCCTGAAAGTTTTGGAACGCGGCTACGCCATCGCCACCGACGCCGCCGGCAACCTCCTCCGCTCTGCGGAGCAAGTTCAGATCGGC
>DATNLB010000274.1:0-8155 GCA_035603095.1 Candidatus Acidiferrales bacterium | reverse complement strand
TGGTGGTGAATCTTGCCGCCGGCCTCGACGCCCGGCCGTACCGCATGTCTCTGCCCGCTTCGTTGCAGTGGATCGAAGTCGACCTGCCGGAAATACTTACTTACAAAGAAGGAATTCTTGCGAACGAAAAGCCGGTCTGCGCGCTGGAGCGCGTTCGAACCGATTTGTCCGGCGGCAGCGCCCGTCGCGCGCTATTTGCCGATCTCGACCGCCGCGCCAAGAGAATCCTGATTCTCACCGAGGGTCTGCTCATCTATCTTAGCGCCGAAGAAGTTGCAGCTCTCGCCGACGATCTCGCCGCGAGGGCGCATTTTCAGCGCTGGATTCTGGACCTTGCCTCGCCCGGACTTTTGCGAATGATGCAGCGCACAACCGGAAAACAACTCGGCGAAATTGGCGCCCCATTCAAATTCGGCCCGGCGGAGGGGCCGGCTTTTTTCACGCCGCATGGTTGGGAGCCGATGGAGGTGAAGAGTTTGCTGAAAACCGCGACGCGATTCAGGCGACCGCCGTTCTTCCTGCGATTGCTGGGCCGTTTGCCGGAGAAGAAAGAGCCCGCGGGCAACCGCCCATGGTCGGGCGTTTGCCTGTTCAAGAAACGCTAACGGCAGTGGGCCCACAGGCCGCAGGGAACCTCACCTGTTGTGCCCGGAAATCGGAAGGCCCGCCGTTCGCTTAAAAGCCGGCGGGCCTTTCCACGGAATTTAATCGCAAGGGTTCAGCTCTATCCGGCAGCCTTGGCCGCTTGTGCCGCCATGGCCTCTTTCTGACGGCGCTTCATATCCTCGGGCGCGACGTCCTCGACGTGCTGCGCAAGGCCCCACTGGTGGCCAAATGGGTCGGTGACCTTCCCGTAGCGGTCTCCCCAGAACTGATCCATGAGCGGCATGTCGACTTTGGCGCCCGCGGCAACTGCGCGGTTGTAAATGGCGTCCACATTTTCCGTGTACATAAAGATATAAACGGGGTTCGTGGCGCCCGGCGTAGGTGCACAGGACATGCCGGGAAATTCATCGGACACAAAAATCACGGAGTCTCCGATTCTAAGTTCGCCGTGCATGACCTTGCCATCCGGACCAGGCATGCGCATGATCTCGGTAGCGCCTAAAACACTCTTGTAAAAATCCATGGCCCGGCCAGCATCCTTGCAAGTGAGCGCTGGCGTAATGGAATGATACCCCTCAGGGATAGCGCGGACAGGATTCGACATAACGGCCTCCTAATTGTCTTGGACGTGCGCGCGCGGAAAACGGGAGGGAGCCACAGCAGAGCGCGCGTGAAGGACTAAATACTCCTCTGGAGTGCCTATGTCAACCGTCGGATGTTAACAAGACGCCGTCCTTGGTTGCTAAGGCTGATAAAGGCTTGGAAAATCCTTTTTCAGCTTTTCCAGCTTGGGCAAGTCGTTGTAGACGATGTAGGGATTATCGGGATTATGCTTGAGGAAATCCTGATGGTAGCTCTCAGCAGGGTAGAAAGCCTGGAAGGGCTCGACTTTCGTGACGATGGGCCGGGAGTAGACCTTTGCAGCATCGAGCTGCGCGATGTAGGCCTCAGCGATGCGCTTCTGCTCCGCAATGGTGTAGAAGATCGCGGAGCGGTATTGGGAGCCGGTGTCCGGACCCTGGCGATTCCATTGGGTGGGATCGTGCGCGACGGAGAAAAAAACCATCAAGAGCTGGCCGTAGGTGAGTTGCGACGGATCGTAAATGATGCTGACGGTTTCGGCGTGGCCGGTCACGCCCATGCTCACGCTTTCGTAGGACGGTGACTTGACGTAGCCGCCCGCATAGCCGGAAGTCACCGAAGAAACTCCCTTGAGATGTTCAAAGACGGCCTGAAGGCCCCAAAAGCAGCCTCCAGCAAGTACCGCGGTTTGCTGGCTCTTGGCGATGGCCAAAGGCGCATCAATGGCTGGCGAGGGGAACGGTGTTTTGGGAGTTTCAGGAGGCCTGGAGCCAAGAGCACGGAAAGCGGTCCAGCCGACAAGGCCCGCAATCACCACAAGGGCGATGCCGCGTCCAATATAGGGGCTCTGCATGGTACGTCTCCCTGAACACCTGTGCCAGTTTACTCTTCCCAGGGTGCACTGGATGCGGATCGATGGGTGTTGGATGGAGAGCGGTTTCTTACTATCCGACGTACGCCATCGGGCTCTCCGACTCATCCTTCAGGAGTTGACGGCATTGGAAACGAATGTCCGACTGAGGCATCATAGGAAGCGAAACGATATTCCTATCTTCTGAAAGGACATCACCATGCGCGCCCGAAGCATTTTCGTTTTAGCTTTTGCACTCTTTCTGCCTGGTTTGGTGCAAGCGCAAGTCACGCACGGCCAGAAGCCGAAGCTGCCGGCGCCGTTCACGACGAAGTCCGCCAGCAACTCACCAGAGGTAGCGAAGCCGCCCGCGGGATTCCTGCCCACGGTGCCGCAGGGATTTCGCGTGAATGTATTCGCCTCGAATTTCAAGTACCCACGCTGGCTGACGGTGGCCCCGAACGGAGACATTTTTTTGGCTGATTCCGGGGCCGGAGAAATCGTCGTGATGCGCGACCCGAAGAACACCGGCGGGGCGCAAGAACGTGAAGTGTTTGTGAATGGACAGAAGGAACCGTTCGGCATCCTGTTCCACGAGGATTATGTTTATGTCGGGAACACGAACGAAGTCGTGAGGTTCCGCTATGACCCCAAGACATCGAAGCGGCTGGGGGAAAAGGAACATCTCATGGACTTGCCAACCGGCGGACATAGCACGCGGGCAGTGGCCTTTTCGGCGGATGGCAAGCATCTCTTTGTGTCTGTTGGCTCGAACTCGAATATTGACACCGGCGAGGACCCGCGCCGGGCGGCTGTGACCATTTGCGATCCCGACGGCAAGAATGCGCGACTGTACGCATCGGGGTTGCGGAATCCAGTTGGGCTGGGGCTTGAACCTGTGACAGGAGAGCTTTGGACGACAGTCAATGAACGCGACCGCCTGGGGGATGATCTTCCTCCCGATTACTTTACGTCGCTGAAAGACGGAGGATTTTACGGCTGGCCTTACAGCTACATCGGCGACAACGTCGATACGCGCGTGAAGCAGGAACATCCGGAACTCGTCGCGCGAGCCATCATTCCCGATGTGCTTCTTGGTTCCCATGTCGCTCCCATCCAATTCGCCTTTTATACCGGGAAGCAATTTCCGGAGAGTTACCGCGGCGGCGCCTTCGTGGCAGAACACGGATCGTGGAACCGCTCCACACGCGCTGGATACCAGATCGCGTTTGTCGCCTTCAAAGATGGGAAGCCTTCGGCCGATCCGGTGCCTTTCTTGACCGGGTTGGTTCCGGATCCAACCAAGCCGGGTGTCTACGGCCGGCCGGCCGGGGTGGCTGTTGCGCCGGACGGATCACTGCTGGTGTCGGACGATGGGGCGGCCGTGATTTATCGCATCTCCACCGTAAAATGAGCGCTTGAGGAGCGGAGCTGCGGTCTCCGTAGTTAGTTTCGCCAAAATAGAGTGAACCGGTCTTCCGGGCTCGGTTGGACCGACGGTGTTTTTGAGTCCACGGTACAAGTGTAGGCCTCCCCCCCCCGGATTTTGTAACGATATGATTCTATGAGGATTAAGGGGTGGGGGTCGGCAAAGGATTGTGGAGCAAAAGAATAGACCAATCACCAAGGCAAGAGAGCGGAGGACATTCCAACACCCTGCGCGGCCTACGTGGGAGGCTGGAGGCGGGAAGGGGTGGAATACGATTTTAGTGGCCATGGGTCTTCCTTGGCCGTCATTCGAGCGGCGCATTCTGAGTTCTGAGAGGGATACGAAAACAAATGCACATGAACGCCGAAGAGTATGGCAGTCAATATGAATTAGCTAAATAGGAATGAAGAGAAGTAGTTTATCAAGAAGGGTAGACGTGCTTGCCGGGGGAACCCGATCGCGCCGGATGAGGATCAGCTAGGAGTCCAATTGGGATGATTGGTGAAGAGACCGCCGACAAAACCGATCTGGTAGCAGACAAAGAGCCCGAAACTCAGACTGAGGAGGCCAGACCCAATCACGAAGCCTCGATTGAGCCAAGCGAATTTATAACCGGCGAAAGAAAACGGCAGGGCGAGCGCGGCGGTAATCAGCATCATTCCCGCGATGGTTCCAGCGCCGAAAATCAGCAGGTAAAGAACCGCCCATCGCGGATCACGAATCGTGCCCAACACCAGCAGAGCCACAGCGGCGGAACCTGCCAGGCCGTGAACGATGCCGACGAACAGAGGGCGCAGCGTGTGAAAAAAACCCAGACGCCCAAAAGGTCCAAGCAGCCAATTCGGCGCGGCAAGACTATTGCCATGGTGATCCTCGGCCGGGGCGTGGGAGTGCCAGTGAAAGTGCGCGTGGGACTCGTGCTCGTGGAGATGGGCATGTTCCCCGGTTACGCGTGGATGGGCAGGGGAGAATTTTTCGCTGATCCATTTCATCGCGCCGGTGAGGTTCAGCACGCCGAGCAGAATCAGCATGAGACCCACGGAGAATTCCATGGTCAGTCCGGCCCGCGCAGGAATTGCCAAGCCAAATAAAATAATGGCCGCTCCGACGGCGACGATGGTCAGCGTGTGGCCGCACCCCCAGAGGATCCCGATGAGGCCCGCTTTGGCAATGGAGCGCTCGCGGCTGACGATCGTCGACACGGCGATCACATGGTCCGGATCAGTGGCATGCCGCATCCCCAGGAAAAATCCGATCGTCAGAATGGCGAGTCCGCTCGTCAAGCAAACACTTCCATTTCCAGATTTTCAAGAACTTGCACACCGAAGCATATCTGAGATGAAAGAAACTTTCCCGAAAAAATGGAAGCGGCAAGCTTTCACTCTTCGCGAAGGATGCGCATGAGCTCGCTGGCGGCATGCGGGAGGCGCGCTCCGCGCCGCGAAACGAAATAGACGTGGCGCGGCATGTTCAATTGCCGCACTTTTACTTCCTTCATCCAGCCGTGTTCGATTTCCCAATGAACGCACATGCGCGGCACGATGGCCACGCCCATGCCCATTTGAACGAAGCGCTTGATACTTTCGATGGTGGGCATTTCAATGGGCATATTGAGAGCGGTGCGGTTTCTCGCAAACAGCTCAATGACGCGGCGGCGAAAGGGCGATTCGACGCTGTGCGCGATGAAGGTTTCTTCGCCAAGCTCGGCGACATCGACTTCACGCTTCTTCGCAAGGAAATGCTTGGGGTTCACGACCAGAGTCAGTTCATCCTTCAGGATTTCCGTGGCCTGAAGCTGGGCGTCGCGGGGCACGTACGATATCGCGCCGAGATCCAAGCGGTAGTTCAGGACCTCATGAGGAATGTCCCGGGAAAGCATTCGATGCACGCGCACCTGGACGCCGGGATGCTTTTCCCGAAATTTAGCCAGGGCGGGGAGGAGGGCGTGGATGGAGCTCTCGTTCACGCCCAGAGAGAGTTCGCCGCGCTTCAAGTCCGACAATTCGGAGAGCCCTTTCTTGACTTCATCGCGGAGGTTAATTAGGCGTTCTGCGTAGTCCTTCAGAAGCGTTCCGGCATCGGTAAGACGGACGGGACGGGCGCCTCGCACGAAGAGAGGCTGGCCGAGGGAGTCCTCCAGTTTGCGGATGGCCAGGCTGATGGCGGGCTGGGTGCGATAAAGGCGTTCCCCCGCGCGGGAAAAGCTGCCCTCTTTAGCCACCATCAGAAATACTTGCAATTCACCGAGGTCCAAGGAGCCCTCCTTTTCTCAGTATAAGACGAAATTATCAAAAGCAGAATAAAGATAAATTGGACCGCAGGGTGCCTGCCGTGCGTTACTAGAGCATGGGGGACTCCATGGACCTCGTACGCATCTTTGACACCACGCTCCGTGATGGCGAACAGTCGCCGGGGTTCTCGATGAACACCGCGGAGAAGATTCGCTTGGCGCGGCAGCTTGCGGCGCTGAACGTAGACGTGATCGAAGCGGGTTTCCCGATTGCGTCGCGGGGCGACCTGGAAGCGGTTAAAAAAGTGGCTCAAGAAGTTCGGACGGTGCCGATTGCGGCACTCGCGCGCGCTCGAAAGGAAGATGTAACTGCCGCTATTGAGGCTTTGAAACCGGCGGCTTCGCCGCGCCTGCATATTTTTCTGGCGACCTCCGATCTGCACCTTAGCGTGAAGCTGAAGATGAGCCGCGAGCAGGCGCTCGAAGCTATCGGGTCGATGATTCGCTACGGCCGGCAGCATGTGGGCGAAGTGGAATTCTCGGCTGAGGATGCCGGGCGTACCGATATCGATTTTCTGTGCCAGGTGTGCCGTGTGGCGGTGGATGCGGGCGCAACGGTCCTGAATCTGCCGGACACCGTGGGATATGCGGTTCCGGAAGAGTACGGAGCGATGTTCACCAGAGTCCGCGAATACCTGGGGGATGCGCAGGGCATTACGCTCAGCGCGCATTGCCACGACGACTTGGGCATGGCGGTGGCGAACTCGCTGGCCGCGATTCGCGCGGGCGTGCGGCAGATCGAGTGCACGATCAACGGAATCGGCGAACGGGCGGGAAACGCTTCCCTGGAAGAAGTAGTCGTGGCCCTGGCGGTGCGCAAGGACAGCTTCGGAGTTACAACGGGCATTCGGCTCGATGAGCTTTTCCCCACGAGCCGCATGCTCACTGAGATCACCGGAGCGCAGGTGGCGCCGAACAAAGCGATTGTGGGCGCGAACGCGTTCGCGCACGAAGCGGGAATTCACCAGGATGGAATCATCAAGAACCCGCTGACTTACGAAATCATGACGCCTCAGTCAGTCGGGGTGCCGGCGCGGTCGCTGGTCCTCGGAAAGCACTCCGGGCGCAACGCGCTGCGGTTGACGCTGCGAGACCTGGGTTACGAGGCGAGCGATACCGAGCTTGCGGAAGTTTATAGCCGGGTGACGGCGCTGGCCGACCAGGCTAAGCAGGTGCGCCCGCGAGACATCGTTGCCATCGCCCACGAAGTGATTCGACGGCGTTCTGCGGCACTGGCCGCGGAATCATCGTCGGCAGCCTGATCCGTCTGCTGCCAAAGAGATTGCAACGCGGGGAACGCGCCATTTTTCATCTTCCGGCAATGCTCGTCGTGTGGCTTGCTTGGATTCTATTTGTGTTCGGGGACCATCATGAAGAAGACCATTGTCCTGCTACCAGGAGACGGCATCGGTCCGGAAGTGACGCGGGCCGCAGCGGCCATTCTGCGCGAATCGGCGCAAGAATTTAACCACCAGTTTGAGTTTGTGGAGTTTCTTATCGGCGGCGCGGCCATTGATGCGGCCGGCACGCCGCTTCCCAAGGAAACGCTGGACGGCTGCCGCAAAGCCGACGCCGTATTTCTGGGAGCGGTGGGCGGGCCAAAGTGGGATGCGCTGCCCGTCGGGAAGCGCCCGGAGAGCGGACTGCTCGATCTGCGGAAGGGGCTGGGGCTCTACGTCAACATTCGTCCGGTGAAGCTGCTCGAGCCGTTGAGAGGGATCTCGCCCTTAAAGGCAGACCGGCTTGGGGAGCTGGATCTCGAGATTGTGCGCGAACTCGCCGGCGGAATGTATTTTGGCGAACGCGGGCACACCACCGAAAAGGGCGTGGAGCGCGCCTGGGACACGGAGTCGTATTCGACGCCGGAGATCGAGCGCATCGCGACGTTTGCTTACGCGCGTGCGGAGAACCGGTCGCGGCGGCTATGCTCCGTGGATAAAGCCAACGTATTGACCAGCTCGCAGCTCTGGCGCCGCACCGTCGCGGCCATGAGCGCGGTTTATCCCGCGGTGAAACTGGAGCACATGTACGTGGACAACGCGGCGATGCAATTGACGCTGCGGCCGGCGCACTTTGACGTGATGCTCTGCAGTAACATGTTCGGCGATATTTTGAGCGATGCGGCGGCGGCGCTGGTCGGCTCAATTGGGCTGATTCCATCGGCAAGTTTTGGGTCGTCCGCGCCGCTTTTTGAGCCCATTCATGGTTCGGCGCCTTCTCTGGCCGGGACGGACTCCGCTAATCCGATTGGCTCGGTTCTCAGCGCCACGATGATGCTGCGAGACGCTTTCGGCCTATCGTTGGAAGCGGATTGGGTCGAGCAATCGCTGCAACGGGTACTCGCCGGTGGCTACCGGACGCCCGATATCACTGAGCCGGGTGCGCGCGCCGTGGGCGC
>DATNLB010000160.1:0-3486 GCA_035603095.1 Candidatus Acidiferrales bacterium | reverse complement strand
CTGCCACCCGCGACTGTCCTGCGTCGCTTCTGCGCGAGAAAGGATCACGCCGTCCGGCTTGCCTTCGTCCTTGGATTCGAGCGGACGGAGATGCGGATGCAGCCAGGTGGCAACACTAAAGGGCTTTGCCGCCTCTTCATCGCCAACGTCGGGGAGTTCTAGCCGCGTGCTGATTTCCATCCGCATGTACGGCCAGAACCAGGTGCCCTCTCCCCACACGACGGGAGCGCCTGTCGCCGTCGCAAATTTGCGTTTCACGCCAGTTGCCGAGTCCTCGAATACGTCTCCTCTTTGCTCGTCAAATCGGAGGCGCACCACCAAACCATCCGAACTGACGGGACGCGGAGCACGCTCCTGGTGGGCGAGCCATGCCGAGATCAATTCCTGTGCCTGAGTTCGGCGATCGCGAATTTGGCGCTCCAGCGCCGCGCGCTTTGTAAGTGTTTCTTCATAAGCAGCCCGATTTTCCGGTTTTGGAACCAGTAGAAACGGCGGCCAGTCCTTTCGCTCGTCGTTGGAGGGATTCTCGGTCAGGTTGTTGAAGAACGCTGTGAGCCGATAAAAATCCTTCTGGGTAATCGGATCGAACTTGTGATCGTGGCAGTTGGCGCACCCGGCTGTCAGGCCCAGAAAGGCCGCGCTGTATGCTTCGGTCCGTTCGCGTTTGGTGTTCACGCGAAGCTCTTCACTGAGTGTACCTCCCTCGGCAGTGCTGATTCCTGCACGCACATATGCCGAGGCGACGATCGAATCCAGAGTTTCGTCCGGCATCATATCTCCGGCAAGCTGCTCCTTGATGAACTGATCGAAGTGCTTGTTCTCGTTATAGGCTTTGATCACATAGTCGCGGTAGGGCCAGATGCTGCGGAAGTGATCGGTGTGAAGCCCGTGCGTGTCTCCATAGCGGGCCACGTCCAGCCAATAGTGCGCTCGATGCTCACCGTAGCGAGGACTTGCCAGCAACCGGTCCACAACTTTTTCGTACGCATCGGGCGCATTATCTTCGAGGAACGCTTTGACTTCTTCCGGAGTCGGCGGTAGACCTGTGAGGTCATACGTCACGCGCCGAATGAGCGACCTGCGATCCGCTTCCGGTGACGGAGTCAGCACCTCCTTTTCCAGGCGCGCCAAAATGAAGTTGTCTATGGCATTGCGCACCCATGCGCCTTGCTTCACATCAGGAACGGCTTGCGCCTTCGGCGCGATGAACGACCAATGCTCCTCGTACTCCGCCCCTTCCTTCACCCACTCGCGCAAGAGCGCGATTTGCTCTGGTTTCAGAGTCTTGTGCGCTTCCGGAGGCGGCATGCGATCCTTGGGATTCTTCGCCTCGATTTTCCGCACCAGCGGACTTTTGTCGGGCTGCCCGGCGATGATGGAGGGGCCGTACTTATCGTGTGGCGCGAAGGCAAACTCAGCCCGGTCAAGCCGTAGTTTGGCCTTTCGTGCGCCCGGATCAGGCCCGTGGCATGCGTAACAGTTCTCGGACAGAATTGGCTGAATCGTTTCGTTGAACGACAGTTTTGTCTGCTCTTTGCTGGCACGAACGGCAGGCTTCCCCGGCGCAATCCCAGTTTGCGCAAGCGACCGAAGGGGACCAGTACCCACTATAAGAACGAGGAAACTTCCAAACAAGAGGGGGAAACGCGGCTTGTCGAAGGACGCCATGGTCTAACATTCGAATAGCACCCAGTCATCCGTCAAGACAATTTAATAATGCTTACCTCCGTTAGCCCTTTGCAGAGCCAGGGTGTTGATCCGTTTGGGCACTTCTCCAACAGCGATTACGGCCACGGCCTTCAAAGATTTCGTGTCGATGGCCGACACTGAGCCGGCCCCGGAGTTGGAGACGTAGATAATCTTGCTGTCTGGCGTAAACGTGATCCACTCCGGCACGGCGCCGGCTGGCGAACGCCCCAGTGTCTGAACCACCGGCAGGGCTGAATATCCGGTCAGCTTGAGTTCGGGCAGAGAGTACTTAAATACCGCATTGGCGAGAGTGCTGTTGACCCACAACGATTTTCCGTCGGGCGCGACCCCGATGCCGTGTGAAGGAGTGCCCGTTCGACCCTCGGCAATCCCGAATCCACCGGGCTGATCCGGCAGCTTGATCCTGGCTACTTCGGCGCGCTTCGCGAAATCCACCACTGCAAACCCATTCAGCCCGGTGAGCTGGACAAAAATGCGGCTTGTCGAACCGTCGGGGTTTGCCTCAAACGCCATGGGGCGCACAGCACTGTCGAATTTAAGCTTCCAAACCGCTTGCTCACTTTGGAGATCAATGATTGTGGCTGCCTTGTTTTCGATCGAACCGCTGACCGCGTACTTGCCATCAGGCGTGACGAATACATTGTGGACGCTTCCGTCCACGGAAATGCTCTTCGATCGCTTGAGCGAAGTTGTGTCGATCACGTCCACGACTCCCGGCTCCGTCCGTATGCCCACCAGCACCCGGTCACCATCTTTAGTAATGGCAATGTTGTTCGGGCGGCCGCTGAGAGACACTTTCTCGAGAATTTCCCCGCTCTTTTCATCCAACACGTCAAGCACACTCTCCGATTCATTGCTGATGTAGACGCGCGACCCATCGGGAGAGAAAGCGACGCCATGCGGTAATTCTATGCCCCGTATCACCTGCACGATTTTGTTTGTGGCGGAATCAATCACGTCGACCGTATCGCCGGCGCTGTTCGTCACATAGATCCGCGTCATTGCTCCCCGCGAAGATTCAGAAGCAACTCCCTTTCGAACACCACCCACCCATTCAGCCACGGCAAGCCAGTCAGGGTCGTTCGGAGAAGCAAACTGCCTGCCACCGGAATGAAACGGATCTCCTCCCGCTTCGGGAGCTAGAGGATGGATCAAAAGTCTGCTCGAGGCAGGGTCTCCCGGAACAACCAGCTGTAGAGCATTCTGAAAGTTGCGCTGCGATTGCTCGTTGGTCCAATCCGAGCTTCCCGGTGAAAACGTCTCGAGATGGAAAACTCTGTTGGATAGAATATGGCAACCGTAGCACCGGGCATGTCCCGGCCGCTCCTTCAAGAAAATAGGCTCGACGTTGGTTTTGAAGAACTGAAAATCAAGAGCGTCTGTCGCGGCGGGATGAGAGGTTGCTTGAGCGGCCGGCGGGATCCGGTCACCATGGCTGACCCATTCGGCAAGCATTTTCCATTCCGGATCGTCCTGTGATGCCCAGAACTTGCCGCCCGTGTGCAGCGGATCGCCGCCCGCCTCCTGCGCCAAAGGATGAAGCAGCAAGTGGCTCTTCAATGGTTCCGTGGGCGTGACCAGTTGGGAGACAACCTCAAAGTTTCGGTGCGATTGCTCTTCCGTCCACGAGGAACTTCCCGCCGACAGCGGCTCCAACCGCAAGCGCGTGATTAACGTCGAGTGGCAGTCGTAGCATCGCACCCCACCTTGCCTTGGCTTAAGGAAAATTGGTTCGATACGAATTCGGTAGATTTCAAAATCAAGAGACGGCTGCAC
>DATNLB010000248.1:0-20432 GCA_035603095.1 Candidatus Acidiferrales bacterium | reverse complement strand
TTCCGGCACATGAAGCTGCCAAATCTGACGGTCGTTTCGCCGGATGCGGGAGGCGTGGAGCGGGCGCGGTTTTTTGCAAAGAAACTAGATGCGCCGCTGGCCATCGTGGACAAACGCCGCGTGGACGTGGACGTCAGCGAGGTGATGAACCTGATCGGCGACGTGCGCGGACGCAGCACGCTGATCGTAGACGACATTATCGATACCGCAGGAACGCTGGTGAAGACCGCCGAGGCGCTGGCGCGCGAAGGCGCCACGCAAGTTTATGCGGCGTGTACACATGCGGTGCTTTCCGGTCCGGCCGTGGAGCGAATCGCGAAGTCGATCATTACGGAAGTCGTGGCGACGGACTCCGTGCCGTTGAGCGAAGCCGGGAAGAAAATGGGGAAGATCAAAGTGTTGAGCGTTGCGGATTTGCTGGCGCGCGGAATTCGCTCGATTCACGAAGAAACTTCCATCAGCGAACTGTTTATTTGAAGTGAACTCAGAGAGCCGAAGAGTTTAGTGAGCATTCGAAGGAAGGGAAGAAGGACATGGCAGAGAAGATTGTAGTGGAAGGTTCGCCGCGCCAGACGCGCGGCAAGAACGAGGCGCGGCGGCTCCGGCAGACCGGCAAGGTGCCGGCGGTCCTGTACGGCGGCAAGGGCGCGGCCCTCACGCTGGCGGTGAACGCCAAGCAGGTCAGCGCGATTCTCCGGTCCGAGAGCGGGCACAACACGCTTTTTCAGGTGGATCTTGGCGGGAAGCACGAGCCCGCGATCCTGAAAGATTGGCTGGTTGATCCCATCAGCGGGAAATTGTTGCATGTGGATCTCCTGCGCGTGGCCATGGACGTTCGGATGAAGGTGAAGGTTCCCGTGCACACATTTGGCGAGCCTTCCGGCGTGAAGGTACAGGGCGGAGTTTTCGAAGTGGTGACGCGCGAAGTGGAAATCGAATGCTTACCCGCGGACATCCCGACGGAATTCAGGATGGACGTCAGCGAGTTGATGCTTGGCAAGCAACTGCGCGCCGGTGAATTGCCGATCGACACGGCCAAGATGAAATTGCTTACGGAGCCGGAGCGCGTGCTGGCGCACGTTGTGGCGTTGAAGGTGGAAGAAGAGAAGCCTGTGGAGGCCGTGGCGGCGGAAACGGCAACGCCGGCTGAGCCGGAAGTCATCAAGAAGGGCAAGAAGGAAGTCGAAGGGGAAGAAGGCGCCGAGGCGGAAGCCAAACCCAAGGTGGAAGCCAAACCCAAAGCAGAAAAGAGCGAAAAGGGCGAGAAGAAAAAGTAACACGATGTTGTGCAACGAGGGGCCCGCGGCTGGCGGGCTGCCGGAAAAAGGTCTATGCGGCTCATTGTCGGACTTGGGAATCCCGATCCGGAGTATCAGTGGACGCCGCATAACCTGGGTTTCATGGCGGTGGACGAGCTGGCGAATCGCAACGGGATTCGCGTGGAACGGCCCGAGGGCAAGGCGCTGGTGGGCCGGGGGAAGATCGCCGGGGAAGAGGTGATCCTGGCGAAACCGCAGACGTACATGAATCTCAGCGGCATCTCGGTGCGGGAGCTGCTGGGGAAGTACGAGCTGGATGTGAAGGATCTGCTGGTGTTGTGGGATGAAGCGCAGCTTCCCTTGGGAACGATCCGGGTTCATCCCGATGGCAGCGCGGGAAGCCATAACGGCGCGAAGTCCGTTATAGGTTCGGTCGGCACGCAGGAATTTGCAAGGCTGCGGCTGGGTTGCGGGCCGGATCATCCGCTGAGCAGCCGCAAAGAATACGTGCTGCGGCCCATGAAGAAAGCGGAGTTGGAAGCAGCGGCGGAAATGATCGGCGAAGCCGGGGACGCTGTGGAGATGATCCTGACGCAGGGCATCGACGCGGCGATGAATAAGTACAACCGGCGGAAGCCAGCCGATCCGGAAGAGCCGGAAGAAAAGTAAGAACGATTTTGCCGGGCTGCGCGCCCGGCGTGAATGGAAAGAGGTCATCATGGAAGAGCGTTACTACGATTTGGTTTTCATTGTGCGGCCGGCGACGCCGGAAGAAGAGATCAAGAAAGTCCTCACGGTCATCGAGCACACCGTCGCGGAAAAAGGCGGCAAGATCGAGAAGACCGAGCACTGGGGCACGCGAAAACTGGCCTATCGCGTGGCCAAGCACCGCGAAGGCATTTACGTGCACCAGGAAATCCGCACGAACCACGGCGAACTGATTGCCGAGCTGGAGCGCCGCCTGCGCGTGCAGGACACGGTGATCAAGTATCAGACCGTGCGGCTGGACGAGGACCTGAAGCGCCAGAAGAAACTTTCGCAGAAGCGCGAGAAGCGCGCCGCGCGGCGTCCGCGCCGCACACCGGCTCCCGCCCCGGCGGCAGCACCGGAGCAGGCCGCGGCTACCAGCTAGATCCGCGCCCCGAAAGAATTTTTTGAATCGAGAAAAGGTGATTCCGGTTCGACCGGAATCACAAAAGATTGGTCCCGATCGGATCGGGACGACGAGTGAAAGGGTGGAAGGTATGGCAGAGGAACAAAAACAAGCACCAGCGCCCGGTGGAGTTCCGCGGCGTGAAGGCGGCTCCGGTGGCCATGGTGGCCACGGACCCGGCGGAGGACACGGTGGTCCGCGGCGCGAAGGCGGCCCAGGGGGCGGTGGTCCGGGCGGTCCCGGAGGACGGCCCAGGGGCAAGCGCCAGTATTTCCGGAAGAAAAAGGTGTGCAAGTTCTGCGTCGAGAAGATGGACTTCATCGACTACAAGCGCGCGGACATCCTGTCGCAATTCGTGCAAGAGCGCGGCAAGATCCTGCCCCGCCGGATGACGGGCGTTTGCGCGCGCCATCAGCGCTGGCTGGGCGTGGCCATCAAGCGGGCGCGCAACATCGCGCTGCTGCCGTTTGCGGGCAGCGCGGCGGGCACGCAGGCACCACGGGTCGTTGTGCCAGGCGCGCCGGCGGCTCATGCCGCGCCTGCTCATGCAACACCGGCGCCAGCCGCGGTGACACCAACGCCAGCTGCCGAAGCGCCGAAGGCGTAAGGAGAAGTTCTCGGTTTTCGGTGGTCTCTGTTCGGTGAAAGAAAGATTTACGGAGAGTTGAAAACTGTTTTTCTGCACTGTGCACGATTCCTGCTAGTCAAGGAAATCGTTAACCAAGAGATTCAGGAGCTTAGAGAGAAGACATGCAAATTATTCTTCAGGAAGACATTGAAAAGCTGGGCCACCGCGGTGACGTGGTCACGGTAAAGCCGGGATATGCCCGCAACTTTCTTTTGCCGCAAAAACTGGCAGTCGAGGCCACTGCGGGCAACTTGAAAGCCATCGAGCGCATTCGCACATCGCTGGCCAAGAAAACGGCCACGGAGCAGGAGGCGGCAGAGAAACAGGCCGCGCTGCTCAATGGCGTTTCGCTGAAATTCACGCGCAAGACCGGGGAAAACGATCAGATGTTCGGTTCGGTCACCTCCGCCGATATCGCGGAAGGATTGGCGGCGCAGGGCTTCAAGATTGACAAGCGCCAGGCGCAGCTTGGCGAGCCACTCAAGACCATCGGAGAATTTCCAGTGACCATCAAGGTGTTCCGCGACGTCACGGCCCAGATCAAGGTGAGCGTCGAGAAGGAAGCTTAGTTGTTTTCATCGATTTTTTCTCGAAAGGGCGCAGTGTGCTGCGCCCCTACTTTTTTGTGTTTTGCTTGCGGCCTCACATTGTGAGGACGACGCGGAATTCGGCTTTGCCGCTCATCATCCGGGTGTAGGCTTCGGCGGCTTTTTCCAGGGGAAATTTTTCGATCATGGGGCGCACGCCGGCCATTTCGGCGAAGCGCAGGGTGTCTTCCGAATCCGTGGGAATGCCGCCGGGCCAGCCCTGGACTCTTCTTCGCCCCACGATGAGTTGAATTGGCGAAGCTTCAATCGGTCCCTGTCCCGCGCCGACCACCAGCAGCGTTCCGTTCAAGCCGAGACCGCCGACCAGGTCGGACATGGATTTTGAATCCGTGGCAGTGGCCAGAATCACGCGGGCGCCGCCAAGCTTCTGAAGTTCTTCCGCGGCATTGGTGGCTTTGCTGTCGATGTATACATGCGCGCCGAGTTTCTTGGCGAGAGCGGCTTTCTGAGAACCGCGGCCGACGGCGGCGACTCTGTATCCAAATTTATTGGCAAACTGAATTCCGAGATGCCCGAGGCCGCCGATGCCTTGGACGGCGACGAGATCGGAAGGCAATGCGCCGCTGTGGCGCAACGCATTGAAGGTGGTAACACCCGCGCAAAGGAGTGGGCCGGCTTCCATTGCGTCGAGGCTCTCCGGCATTGCGGCGAGCGCTTCCACAGGAACGATCATGTATTCCTGATAGCCGCCATCGAAGCTGATTCCGCAAATTTTCGCGTTGCGGCAATTGGCGAAATCTCCGCGGCGGCACGGGAGGCAAGTGCCGTCCTGGCCGCCGTGCCAGCCGACGCCGACGCGCTGGCCTTTTTTCCAGCCAGTAACGCCGGAACCGACGTCGTCGATCACACCAGCGACCTCGTGCCCGGGGGCACGGGGATATTGAATGCCGGGCCAGTATCCTTCTTTTACGAGGCTGTCGCTGTGACAGATGCCGCAAGCTTGCACGCGAATGCGCACGTGTCCCGTGCCTGGGTTCGGAATCTCGCGTTCGACAATTTCAAAATTCGCTCCGGGTTTCGGCACCAATGCCACTTTCATCTTGGCCATCGAGACTCTCCGTTCTTATTCTGGATTCACGCCCGGAACTTGGATGCTCGTCGCGCGGAAACCGGCACATATTGCGGCGCTGCAAGATTGTGCAGAGAGCGGCAAAAAAGTTTTGCAGAGATTTCCGAGACGATGCACAGGCACTCCGATTGACGCGCGCGGAAGTTCTACGCACAATGCGGCATCACTTTGAACAAGGAAGTGTTCGTACCTGGGGTGAGAAATTCTGCGCTTGCCCTCCCGCGCGGAACGTGGTACAAAAGCGAAGAAAAGGCGAATACCGAGCAGACCCGCCATGCCCGCAGACACCACACTCGAGAAGCCCTTACCGAATAACTTGGATGCCGAGCGCTCCGTTCTTGGCGCGATTTTGCTGGACAACCATGCGCTGAATCCGGCGATCGAGCATCTGCGGCCCGAGGATTTCTTTCTCCCGCAGCACCAGCGAGTGTTCACACAAATGATCGCGCTGGGCGAAAGCCAGCAGGCTATCGACCTGGTTACGCTGACGGAAGAAATGCACCGTAAGGGCGACCTGGAAGCCTCCGGCGGCGCGCCGTACCTGGCGTCGCTGGCGGACGGCATGCCCAAGGTTTCCAACATCGAGCACTACGCGCGCATCGTCAAGGAAAAGGCGATCCTGCGCAACCTGATTCACACCACGCACAATATTCAGCAGCGCGCGTTCGAGGGCGAAGACGGCGCCGACGCAATTCTGGATAACGCGGAATCTTCGATTTTTGCGCTGGCAGAAGACCGCGTACGCGCCGGGTTGCTCCCGATCAAGGACATCGTCCGCGACAATTTCGAGCGCCTGGAAAAAATCTTCCGTGAAGGCAAGAGCATCACGGGAATCCCCACGGGTTATACGGAGCTGGATAAGCTCACCTCTGGCTTGCAGCCCTCCGAGTTGCTGATTTTGGCGGCGCGCCCTTCGCAGGGGAAAACGGCGCTGGCGCTGAATCTGATGGAAAACATCGCGATCCGCGGCGGGCACCCGGTGGCCATGTTCAGCCTGGAAATGTCCAAGGAATCGCTGCTTCAGCGCCTGGTGGCATCCGTGGCGCAGATCGACGCGCACAAGTTCCGTACCGGGCATTTGAGCAAGGAAGACTGGCGGCGGATGACGGAATCGCTGGGAACCATTTCCTCCGCACCGCTGTGGATCGACGACGCGGGCTCGATCAGCGTGCTGGAAATTGGGGCCAAGGCGCGGCGGCTGAAGCGCGACAAAGGATTATCGATGCTGGTGGTGGACTATCTCCAGCTCATCACCGCGCGGGGACGCTTTGGGAACCGTCAGGAAGAAGTGTCCAGCATCTCGCGGGGATTGAAGGGCCTGGCGAAGGAACTGCAGATTCCCGTGCTGGTGCTGAGTCAGCTCACGCGCGCGCCGGAGCGCGACGAACGCGGACCGCAGCTATCCGACTTGCGGGAATCGGGCGCCATCGAACAAGACGCCGACATGGTGATGTTCATCTACCGGCCGCATTTTTTCAAAGCAGGAGCGACGCCGGAAGAGCGGGAAGAAACGGAACTGCGCATCGCCAAGCAGCGAAATGGACCGACCGACATGGTGAAATTTGTGTTCCGCAGCCGGTTCACGCGGTTTGAAGAAGCGGCGCCGGACGCGTTCTCGCAATTTGCCCCTGACGACATGTAATTGTTGCCACAACGCGGCAGTTTGCCCACGCTATATGCCAGAGCGTTTAGTACTCTGGCAACGACGCAAGTGACCGTCGAAGGGCACTGCCTACCCCCACCCCCTACCATTTTGCATGAATATAAAAACAAAGGGCTTGCGAAATTTGCATTTCGTAAGTGATTGATTCTAAAGGATGCGTTTTTGGCTATTTTGGGCTAGGAAGAGCCGGAATGGCTGTCCAAAGAAAGAAAAGCGGGAGCAAGCTCCCGCACTCCCTGCGTAGTTTTCTACAGGGTTAAGTGTATCATGCCTTAAGGAAAGGTCAATAGGAAAAATACTTCCCATAGAAGCGTCTGAGCCTAGCCCGTGAGAAGCGAGTGCAAAAGGCCACCAGTTTGCTGAGCAAGGAGGGTGTTGTCATTCACGCGGCAGCGCAACTAGCGGCGAGCGGAGGCCACGCGAATGGCGTAAACTTATTTATTCGGAAGGCCCATGGCAGGCACACAGAAGAGTCCCCGCAAAGAAGTGCGACGCCCAGTGTGGGCGGAAGTTTCGCTCGGCGCGCTGACGTACAACCTCGAAGCGATCCGCAAGTACGTAAATCCGCCGCAAGAAAAACGCAAATCGCCGCGCAAGATTCTCTCCATCGTCAAAGGCAATGGCTACGGCCACGGCGGCCCGGAAGTGTCAAAGGCGCTGGAGAAAGCAAGCTCGGACTGGTTTGGCGTGACCTGCACGGACGAGGGGATCGCCGTTCGCAGGGCCGGCGTCCGAAAGCCGATCCTGGTGCTCACCAGTTTCGTGCCGGGAGAAGAATCCCGGCTGGTGGAGCACGACCTCACGGCAGTAATCCATCGCTGCGAACAATTGGAGTTACTCAATCGCGCGGGGGCGCACCGCGGCGGGAAGAAGCCCGTGCCCTTCCATTTGAAGGTCGATACGGGGATGAACCGGCTGGGCATCGCTTCCAGCGACGTGGAGTGCTTTGCGCGGCAATTGGGGAAGTGCAAGCACCTGGAGCTTTCCGGCATCTTTTCGCATTTTGCTTCATCGGAAGTCTTCACGGACACCGCCGTTGGCCAGCAGACGCGCGAGCAAGAAGAGCGCTTTTACGAAGCGCTGGAACGGCTGCGCGCCCTGGGGATCGATCCGGGAATCGTACACCTGGCGAACAGCGCGGCGATCGTGTCGCGGCCGGAAACCTGGGCGGACATGGTGCGGCCCGGTGTGATTCTCTATGGCTACCATCCGGGCTACGATCCCATGGAAAAACGCGAGGAAGCCGAAGCGCGGTTGCCGTTGAAGCCCGTGATGAGCCTTCGTTCGAGGATCATCAGCCTTCGCAGCGTCCCTGCGGGCGCGGGAGTCGGATACGACGCGACGTTTGTGACCAAGCGGCCGTCGCGCATCGGCGTGCTGGCGGCGGGTTACGGAGACGGAATCCACCGATCGCTAGGAAATCGCGGCAGCGTGCTGCTGCGCGGGAAGCTCGTGCCGATCATCGGCATTATCTCCATGGACGTCACCATGATCGATGTCACGGACGTGGAGGGCGCAGAGATCGGCGATGTGGCCACGATTTATGGCACGGACGGCAAGGAAATATTGCCGGCGAATCGCGTGGCGCGCGGTGTCGGGACGGTCACTTCGGATCTGTTGTGTGCCGTGAGCCAGCGCGTGCCGCGGCTCTACGTCAGATAATAGGAAGTTTCCATACGCTGCATTCGGTAATTCCTCGCTGCTGATTTGATACCTGCTTGACGCCATACTATTGAGAGAGTATATAGACCACGGTAACGCTTACGAGCGTTCCACATCCCGCATCGGCCCTTTCCTCTTCGCTCCTGCGGGCTGGCTGTACTGATTTTGCAGTGAAAGCTAGAAACTGTGAGGTCGTATGAGCCGGATCGGTCCTCAAGCGCAGCGGCGTGGGCATTCCCCGGAATCCAGAGTTTCACGCGAGCGTGAAGATCGTGCGATTGGTGCGCGCCCTGACGGGGCGTGGCACGGGGGCTTGGATTTCTGGGTGGTGCGCGCGTTTCTAGTGGCATGCACGGGAGCCGCGAGTTACGCGTTAGGGCCGTTCGGCCTCCGTGGATTGCCGTCCGCCGGTGTGGGATTTCTGATGGCGCTGCTAGTCTTGCTGGCGGAGCTGCGGCTGCGCCGGGCGGCGTTGAGCAGGCTGCTAGGCGGGGCGTTTGGCGCGGTCCTCGGTGCATTTGCCGCCTTGCTTGTGACCCTGGTAGTCTCCCGCATGGATGAGCCCGAACCCACCAAGTCCTTCCTCGAATTTGCCGCACTCTTCGCATTTGGCTATCTCGGACTCGTCCTTGGCTCGGAGCGGGGAAGGGAATTCCGTGTTGACGCTATGGAGGAGTTCTTCGGGAAGAAAACTGCTCCCTCGGGATCCGTGAAGCTGCTGGACACCAGCGTATTGATCGACGGCCGAATTGCCGATATATGCGAGGCGCAGTTTCTGGAAGGTGTCCTCGGAGTGCCGCAATTCGTGTTGCGAGAGCTGCAGATGGTGGCCGATTCTTCGGACTCGTTGAAGCGGCAGCGCGGACGACGCGGGCTTGAGGTGCTGCAGAGGATTCAAAAGATGCCACAGGTCGAAGTGCGGATTCTTGAAGAGGATTTTCCGCAGGCCGGGGACGTGGATCACAAACTGGTCGAGTTGGCGCGGGGCATGGGCGCAAAAATTGTTACCAACGATTTTAATTTGAACAAAGTGGCCACGGTGCAGGGCTTCTCGGTGCTAAACGTGAATCAGCTGGCGCAGGCGCTGAAGCCTGCCGTGCTTCCGGGCGAGCCTATGCGGGTCTTGATTCTTCGTGAAGGCAAGGAACCGAACCAGGGCGTGGCCTATCTGGATGACGGCACGATGGTGGTGGTGGATGGCGCGCGCCGGATGATCAACAAGAGTGTGGACGTCATCGTGACCTCCGTGCATCAGACTACGGCAGGCAAAATGATCTTTGGCCGCCTGGAGGATCGGGCGGAACAGCCGGCTCCTGCGTTGCGACAAGCTGCCGCGGCAGGCCGTGGCGACGGCAATGGTGGCGTGCGTTCTGAGGCAACGAGCCGGGTAGAAACATCCGCGCGTCTTCCGGAGCAGGACACGCTGAACCGCCAGGCTCGCCCGATCTTTCCAGAGCCCGATGCGGGTTAGTTGAGAGTTCGCATCGGGGCGGGCACACCGCGCATTTCATAAGGTTTCGTATCGAATTGGATACAGGCCGCCTGGGATTGTGTGCCGCCGCCATCAATTTCACGCCACGCCCCGCTTGAGGTACACTCTGAAGTTTGCGAGTCCGCGCCTTGAAGCGTCTGGGCGGAATCGCTCCAAACATGAGCCGAATCGCTGCCATTCTTCCCGCGGCCGGTATGGGAACGCGCATGGGCGCGGATACGCCCAAGCAGTTTCTGGAGCTGGATGGAACGCCGATCGTGATCCTTAGCCTGCGGCGCATCGCGGCTTGCCCGCAGGTAACGGACATCATCGTGGCGACGCGGGCGGATGAAGTGGCGCGCCTCAAAGAGCTGATCGCGCGGGAAAAATTCAAGCAGCCGGTGCGCGTCGTGAAGGGCGGCGATTCGCGGCAGGAATCGGTGGCGGTGGCGTTGCGCGAGGTGGCGAACGACACGGAAATCGTGCTAGTACACGACGCCGTGCGGCCCTTCGTGACGCCGGAGCAGATTGCGCGCGTGATCGAAGAAGCGCGGCGGTGCGAAGCGGCGATTCTGGGAATACCGGCGATGGATACGGTGAAGGAAGTGAAGCGCGCAAGTTTGCCGGAGGACGTGGCGTTGATTACGGGTACGGTGCCGCGCGAGCGAGTGGTGCTGGCGCAGACGCCGCAGGCGTTTTCCACGAAACTTCTGAAAGAGGCTTTTGCCCGCGCCGAGGCGGATGGGGTGAATGCTTCGGATGAAGCAGGACTCGTCGAGCGCATGGGGCACGATGTGCATGTCGTGCTGGGCTCCGAGCGGAACATGAAGATTACCAAGCCGGCGGATATGGAACTGGCGCGGTTTTACGTGGAACGCGAGCGGCAGAAGAAATGAGCACGCGCTGCGGGATTGGCTACGACCTTCATCGCCTGGCGGAGGGGCGGAAACTTATTGTGGGAGGAATTGAGCTGCCGTTCGATAAGGGGCCGGTGGGACATTCGGATGGGGATGTTCTGGCGCATGCGATGTGCGATGCGATTCTCGGAGCCGCGGGCGCTGGCGATATCGGAACGCACTTCCCGGACACGGATCCGAGGTGGAAAGGCGCGAACAGCATGCAATTTCTCGAACATGCAAGGAAACTGGTCGATGAAAGGCATTTCGCGATTGAGTGGATTGACGCCGTCGTGATCACCGAGAAGCCTAAACTGGGACCACACTTTCCGAAGATGCGCGAAGCACTGGCAAAGGCGCTGGGCGTCTCAATCGATCATATTCATCTCAAGGCAAAGACCAACGAAGGCGTCGACGCGATCGGCCGCGGGGAGGCCATCGCGGCGCATGTGATTGCTACGCTCACTTCCCGCTGAACTGCAAGAGTGTGCCTGGTTGGGGAGGAGCATTTCGAAGCTTAGAGCAAACAACGTTGCGCCTCGACCAAGAGAAGGAAAGAACGGGTCTGAAGACCCGCCACTACGACGCGGGCGGACCACGGTCCGCTACAATCCTCTTGATGCATCCCGCTGATCATTCTGATGCTCCCGTGGCTGCGGTGAATCCTTTCACCGCGGCTGACGTTGTCGCCATCCTGCGCGAGCGCGGCTGGCTGGTTGGGGAGCCTTCGCTTGAGCAACACGGCTGGTGCGAACGTGCGGCTTCGATGCTCGGAGGGCACGCTGCTGACCGCGCTGCCCTGGCCGGTCTGCTGCGCCTGGTTTTTCAATACGACGCCCGCGAAATTATCTCCAGGATAGAAAGCCACGTGGTGCTTTCGCGGTATGCGGCGCGGGACGTGCTTCGACGAGTGGCGCTGCTGCTGCTCGATGGAACGCCGCTGACGTCTGAAAGATTCAAGGAGATTGTCACGGCATTGAAAGATGGAATGGAATTGCGCGGACGCGAGCTTTTTCACCCCATCCGGCTGGCGCTGGCCGGACGTGCTGGGGAAGGCGAACTCGACCGGGTGATCTTGCTGCTCGACGAGGCTGCGGGGCTTTCGTTCGCCGTGCCCGTGAAATCCACTCGCGAGAGAGTTCTTGAGTTTTGCTCGGCGCTGGACTAATTGGGGCATCGGAAAGGGCGCAGCATGCCGCGCCCCCACAACGACGGCCTAATGCGGAGAGCGGTAGCCAACGGAGGATGATTGGCTGGCTTTCAACTGTGGACCGGCAACTGTAGACTCTCTACTTCATGGACAAGCTGACGGGCATACATGCCGTTAAGGAAGCGCTGGAGGCGCGGCGCCCCATCGATCGCATCGCCATCGCGAAGGGGAGGCAGGACACCCGGGTCGAAGAAATCGTGCAGTTGGCGCGCAAGCAAGGCGTTCCGGTGAGATTCGAAGACCGCGGGCAGCTCGACCGGATGGCCAATTCGAAAGACCACCAGGGAGTGGTGGCGTTGGCGGCGGCGCGCGCAGCGGCGACTCTGGAAGACATTCTGGCGATTGCCAACGCAAGCACCGGGCAAAAAGGATTGATCGTATTACTCGACGGAGTGGAGGACCCGCACAATCTGGGTGCGATCGTTCGAACGGCGCTGGCTGCGGGCGCGCATGGCGTGGTGATCCCCGAGCGGCGCGCGGCAGGGCTCACTGATACCGTTGCGCGGGCTTCCGCCGGAGCGCTGGCGCATCTTCCGGTTGCGAAGGTGACCAACCTGGTGCGCACCATGGAGGAGTTGAAGGAAGCGGGCTATTGGCTCGTGGGCCTCGATGAGCAAGGGGACAAGAATTACACCGAAGTGGACTACAGTTCGCCGGTGGGGATCGTGCTCGGCAGCGAAGGCCAGGGCCTGCATGAACTGACGCGCAAGCGGTGCGATTTCGTTGTTTCGCTGCCGACGACCGGTCCGGTGAAATCCCTCAACGTTTCCGTGGCCGCCGGCGTGGTGCTCTTTGAAGCACTTCGCCAGCGGAACGCGCATACACGAGGGAAGTGAGCTCTTTCCCACGTGACCCGAAATGGCGGATGCTCATTCCTATTTGTCGTACTGGATCAGTGAAAAGACATCGAGGCCCTTCAGTTTGCTGCGGCCGTTGAGGAAAGTGAGTTCGACGGCGAAAGCCACGCCTTCGACCGTACCGCCCAGTTGCTGGATGAGTTTGGCGGTCGCAGCGGCGGTGCCACCGGTGGCGAGCAGGTCGTCGCAAATGATTACGCGCTGACCGGGCTTGACGGCGTCTTCGTGGAGTTCGAGGGTGTCCGTGCCGTATTCCAGAGAATAGGTGACGCTGGCGGTCTTGGCGGGGAGCTTCTTCGGCTTTCGAACGGGAACGAAACCTGCGTTGAGCCGGTACGCCAGAGCGGGAGCAAAAATGAAGCCGCGCGCTTCAATCCCCGCGACCACGTCAATGGTGCGACCTACGTAGTGCTCGCAGAGCCGGTCAATCAGCATGTGAAAGCCAAGCTTGTCCTTCAGCAGCGTGGTCAGGTCGTAAAAAAGAATACCCGGCTTCGGGTAGTCCGGCACTTCGCGGATCAGCTTCTTTAAATCGTTCATTCGAACGTCTCCCCTTTTTGCTATTCCCGCAATTCGTCCCGTTCAAAAGCTGGGATTGATAACGAATCGGCCTTCGTACTGCGGATCGGGAGCGGCGGGCTCTTCCTGCACCGCACTGACGCTGGAGAAGCGTGGTCCGCGCTCGAGCATGGTTCGCAATTCGGCATGCTGCTGCGGCGTGGCCATGGCAAACACTTCAACGCGGCCGTCCCGCAGATTTCTCACAAAGCCACTCACTTTCAGCTTTTCCGCGGCGTCTTGCGTGAAGTAGCGGAAGCCCACACCCTGGACCATTCCCGAGACGATGTAACGCTTGGCTTGCTTGGTTTCGCTCACGAATCGCCAGAATTGTAGCAGAGAGCCCGCGATTCCACCTCGGACGCCGCATGCGGGCCGTCTTGCTAGGGCAGGATGCTCGGAGTGCGTTAAACTCTTGCTTCGGCAGCGCTTGCGAGGCTGCCTAGAGAGGAATTGCGCGCATCCAATTTCTTATGAGCCAGGCAAGACAATTGCAGTGCTACAAACACATATCATTCGTTTTGCGCACCTGTGTCTTGCTTATTCTGGCCGCTATTCGGGGACCTTCGCTGCGCGCGCAAGATGCTCAGCAGGGGCCGATCGCTCCGCCACCGGAGCATCACGTCACGCGTATCGGAAATGAATCAGAGCCGGAGGCGCCGCCGTCGCTCCCCGAGGCCGAAATCGTCAAGCGCTTTTCCCAAAAAGAAGACGAATACATCGTCTCGCGCACACACTACACCTACCAGAAGACGATTCGAATCCAGGAATTCGGCGCGGACGGGCAGCCTTCGGGGGAATTCGTGCTGGTGACTCAACCGGGCCGCGATGTGGATGGAAAGCTATTCGAAAAGGTCGTGGAAAAGCCCCGTTCCAGCCTCCAGCATTTCTATCTGCGGTCGGAAGATCTCGATGGGCTTCAGCGCATCCCCGCGTTTCCGCTCACTTCCAGCCAGCTTGGGAAATACGACCTGAAATACCTGGGCAAGGAGCAAGTGGATGAAATCGATTGCTATATCTTTCAGGCCAAGCCAAAAGTGGTCGAACGCATCAAGGCTTATTTCGACGGCGTTGTGTGGGTGGACGCGAAATATCTGGAGGTCGTGAAGACATACGGAAAATGGGTTACCGATCAGGGCGACGTGCACACGATCACCGATCTACCGTTCAGCCTGTTCGAAACCTATCGCGAAAATGTTGACGGAAAATACTGGTTCCCGAGCTACTCGCGCTCGGATGAGACGCTGAATCTGAAGGGTTTGGAAATTCCCGTACGCATCGTCATCAAGTGGACGGACTTCAAACCGGTTCCCAGCGCGCCGCAAGCGCCATCGCCGTCGACTCCTGCAAGTTCTCCGAAACCATAAGCAGGGTCGCCAAGAAGCATGGGCCATCAGCGGAGCAATTTTTTCAGTAGGTCTGGCAATTCCTCGATCGAGCGGATAAGAAATTCCGGCCGAGCCGCGCGCAAACGCTTTTCCGTGGGAAACGGGCCGAGCACGCCAATCGCGCGCACACCGGCGCGCTGGGCCATCTCAACGTCCTGCGGCGCGTCGCCTACGTAGACACACGCTGAGGGATCCAGTTTCATCTGCCGCAAAGCCAGGCGCAGCGGTTCCGGATGCGGTTTCTTGCGCAGGGTATCTCCGCTGCAAACGCGTGCCGCGAATAGCGTTGTCAAACCGAACTCACGTAATTGACGGGTGACGCGGTCGCGATCGCCGCTGGTGACAAGGCCAAGAGGATGAGCGCCGCCCAATCTCGCCAGCACCCGGCGTGCCCCCGCGATCAGCTTCGGCCGGTGGTTTGCATAGTGCGCGCGCCAGGCGCGGTCCGCATCTGGCCAGCGCCTCCGCGGCAACCCCGCAGAGCGATAAACCTGATACCAGTCCGGCGAATAGTTTTTCTCAAGCTCTTCGATCCCCCAAGGGATGCCCATCTCGTCGAACATCGCCAAGTACGCGGACGCGTCGGCGTGGTAGGAATCGATCAGCGTGCCATCCCAGTCGAAGAGAACTCCTTCAATGCTGCGTTTTCGTTTCGCGGCCATCGTTCCTCAGAGTAGCAGAAACTTTATGGACGCCAATTCTGTAAGTCGGAAACGGTTGGCGAGAGCTCTAGGAGTCAGTTTGGAATCGAATGGAGGCGTTGGACTTACGGTTTGAGAAAACGGGAAGGAATGTGATCGTCGCGGTCAAACTGGACGTCATCGAAGGCTGCGGCGATGCCATGCCAGCCGGGCATAGCAGAGGTCTCCGCACGGCGGACATGCGCCATGGTAGCAACAACCACGTTTCCGAGGCCCAGGGGCTTGCTTACCAGGACGATCTCAAGTTCGATCGAGGCGCCAACCGCCAGTCGCCTGGGGCAAAGAAAATAGACGCCGGTTGAGCTGATGTCGCGAGTGACGAGGGTTATCGGAGATTCTTCGGGCACTCCGCTAGCGGCGCGAAGGCGCAGCGGGAGGTTCAGAGTGGCGCGGGGGTATTCGCGGTGTTCTGGATGGACGCCCACGGCGTGCGTTGGCACCCGAGCGAAACGCCGGGGCTGCGAAGGGAGTAGAAAGGGTGCCAGGCGAAGCACAGGGACGCGCGGGGCCTCCGAAAGGGGTTGCGGTCCCATCGCAGCTTCGGCGGTTGGTTTAGCAGGCCACGAATCAAATGGAGGTACACGCTTCGCCGCGCTCATCTAGCCCCTCAGAGACGCTACTTCACTGTCGCTGGCTACGGCCCAACAAAATGAACTGCCAAACTGACTTTCTGGAATTTGCCCGTCCGCACCAGTGCTGTGCGGAGCGCTAAGATGCCACTTGTAACGCCCAGCGTCAACCTGTGGGAAACGCTAGAAGTGTCCTAACCTCAAACACTTAGTAATGGTACCGGGACTCACCCACTATATCCTGTGGAATCCTCAGGAAAGGGCTCTACCAATATGGTGCTCGACACCACTGACCTGCAGCGATCATCCTAGGCGAGTAGTTTTTAACAGAAGGAACAGTGTTCACCTGATGGCCGTGCAATTTCGCGGGAGCAGACTACTCACTTTGCCAAATCTTTCCGGATAGATTTGCCTTTCCGTTGGCGCTACCAATACCGTGTTCGACACCGTTGGCTTTCAGCGTTCATCCTAGGAGAGAAGATTAAGAAAAGAAATATGTCCACGACGACAGGCGAGCCACAGCGCGGGGCAGGAACTCCTGTATCTCTGTCGCAGACGCCTGCCCGCACATCAACGTTGGTTCTAGTTGCGTTTGCCGCCGTCTACCTCGTCTGGGGTTCTACTTATTTGGCGATCCGCATCGGCGTCGAATCGTTCCCCCCGCTGATCCTGGCGGGACTGCGCCACTTTACAGTGGGGATTCTTCTGTACCCCATATTTCGCATGAAGACGGGGATCAGACCGAGCGCGACACATTGGCGCACCGCTGTCGTCACAGGCGTCCTGCTGCTATTCGTTGGTAATGGCGGCGTGAGTTGGGCGGAACTGACCGTGCCTTCGGGAATCACGGCGCTCTTGGTGGCGACGGTGTCGCTCTGGCTGGTGGTCGTCGACTGGCTCCGCCCTGGCGGGGTAAGGCCCGTTCCTAGAGTGACGATGGGCCTGCTCATGGGATTTGCAGGAATGTTGCTGCTGGTGGGGCCCGCGCACCTGGGAGGCTCAGAGCGCGTCGATCCACGGGGTGCTGCGGTGCTGGTGGCCGCTTCCCTGGCTTGGGCTTGCGGTTCGCTCTATTCGAAACATGGAGGAATGCCTAGCTCGCCGATGCTGGGAGTGGCGATGCAAAGTTTTGCGGGTGGCGTGATTCTACTGATAGTCGCGCTGATTGCCGGAGAATTCCGAGAGCTGCACCTAGGTACGGTCTCGGTTCGCTCCTGGCTGGCACTCGGCTACCTTGTTGTATTCGGGTCGGGGATCGGCTTCAGCGCTTATATTTATATCATTCACAAGAGCACTGCCGCGCGCGTGAGTACGTACGCGTTTGTGAATCCGGTCGTGGCGCTGTTCCTGGGCTGGCTGATCGCTGGGGAAAGCATCACGCTGCGCACGGTCATCGCGGCCGCGGTGATTCTTACTGCCGTCATTCTGGTGATCACCGCGCCTCACCGAACGCCTGCGCCGGTTACAGCTCCGGTTCCCGCCCGGGGCGAAGTCTAACCGCTCTGCCTTTTCGCCGGACTTTGCCTTCTTCACTTTGCCGCACGATTACGGATAGATTTGGTTTTCAGGCTGCGTTACTTTTAGCGTGTTGAACATGAGCCATACACAAACCAAGTTCGTACAGAACATCTCGACGCGCGCAGCCGCGCAGTACTGGCAGGCCACGCTGGCACGTGACTCGCGGGCCGATGGGAGCTTCGTGCTTGCGGTGCGCTCGACGCATATTTATTGCCGGCCTTCGTGCCCAGCGCGCCGGCCGCTGCGGCGCAACGTTACTTTCTTCCGCACGCGAGAAGAAGCGGAAAAGCACGGTTACCGGCCTTGCCTGCGTTGCCGCCCGAATGAAATTTCCGGCCCGGTGGCGCTGGTGCAACGCGCCGCTGGTTTTCTCGCTGAGTCGGGCGAAGAGGGTGTTCGTCTGGGAGCCCTGGCCAGGACGCTGGGGACCACGCAAGCCACACTGCGCCGCGCTTTCCTGCGGGTGACGGGACTGAAGCCGCGCGACCTTGCGGAAGCGCTGCGCATCAAGCGGTTCAAAGGGATGCTGCGCGCGGGCAAGAGCATTGCCGACGCACTCTACGAAACCGGGTATGGATCATCCAGCCGCGTCTACGAGCGCAGCAATGCACAGCTCGGCATGACGCCGGCCACTTATCGAAAGGGAGGACAGGATATGAAGATCGGATACACCATTGCGAAATCGCCAGTGGGAAAAGTTCTAGTGGCTGCCACGGAGCGCGGTGTCTCGGCGGTTTATCTCGGCGATGCGGAGAACACGATGATTGCCGAACTGCGCGAGGAATATCCGCGCGCGGAAATTGCGCCCGCCACGGATACGTTCCAGCGCTGGGTGCGAGAGATCGTGCAGCGCATCGAAGGCAAACAACCTCGATTGGAACTCCCGCTCGACCTGCAGGCGACGGCGTTTCAGCGGCGCGTGTGGCAGGAGCTGCAGCGGATTCCGCGCGGCAGGACGCGCACGTACTCGGAAGTCGCGCGATCACTCGGCAAGCCCAAGGCCGTCCGGGCCGTTGCGAGAGCTTGCGCCACGAACCCCGTGTCCATCGTGGTGCCGTGCCATCGCGTCATTCGCGAAGACGGAGCACTCGCTGGCTATCGCTGGGGGATATCGCGAAAGGAACAGTTGCTTGCGCAGGAGCGTGCCGCCGGCGAGTAGCTCATCGTCTTTCACACCGAAGAGACCGGACCAACATCCGGCTCCGTAGGAATCCTCTCCCTTTTAGGGAGAGGAGGATGTCAACCTCGAGGCTTTTCTACCTTTGCGCTCTTTGGCCAGTCGGGTTTGAACTTGGCATCGGCGATCTTCAGATTCTTCATCAGGTGGGTGTAATGGGATAGGAAGTAGTCGTCGGAGCTGGTCTCGAAGAATTTCTGCTGCACTGGGAGCCAGGATGCTTCGTCGATCCACATTCGAATTCTGGCGATCTGGCTGCGCGCCTGTTCGGACTTCGGCGTCAACTCCAGTACTACGGTCTTGCGGCTGTCGAAATCTTCCTCTCCGATGAGCGTCAAAACGTAATTTTTCTTGAGCGTATCGCCTTTCGTTCCGAATCCCAGCGCCAGATACTGGTCGGCAAACGAGCGGTGCTTTCCGATGTTATATTCCTCGACGCGATTAATCTTAGGCGTGAAAATGTAAAGCGAATCGCCGTTTCGGAGGATCGTTCGCGGATCGGGCTTCTGGAAATCGATGCGCATTTTGTCGTCGCGACGCACGAAAATTTGGCCGGTTTCGGTCGAGGTATCCTTCACTACCGCGGTGTACTTGATGTGTTCGATATCGGCTGTGAGGGTGTGAAAGTCCTGGGCGGACTTGTCCAACATGGTCAGGACGCCTTCGAGAGTCCAATTTGCGGTAGTCTGCTTGGCGCGCGTTTGAAGTCCCCCTAGGGCGCAAGACAAACCAAGCAGCGCGAGGAGGAGAAAAGATAGACGTTTCAAACGTGGCCCCTATCCTGTAAAGATGCGGCGGCTCGTACAAGCCCTCGGAATCGTAACATATACAAAGAGATGCGCGAACGCGCCGCAAGGGTACCCGGACCAAGTTCTTGCCCCCAGTCAGAACGGCGGCGAATGGTGAATTTCCACCTGGTAGGCAATTACTGTGCCCTGGTCATCGCGCAGGGGTTCGATGTTGGCTATCGAGAAATTCCCGTTGTGCAGTTCGGGCAGCGCCTCCTGCAAGGCGGTGTGCAGGTCGTTCTGAAGGGCGAGCTTTGTCGGCGGGGCCAGGATGCGCGCATCCACGCGATACTTCAGCCGGTTTCCCTCTTTCGAAATAAATTGGACCTGTCCCGGTGTGACCGGAGCCCCGCTTTGCGGCTTATCGCGGAACCAGTTGCGCGGCGTGAGAAGCACGAAAACCAGAATCAGGATGACCGCGAGGTCATACTGCCACGTGCCGCGCTCGTAGGACCAGAAAAACGTGCGGGAGAGAATTTGGCCGAGGCTTGCCATATCAATCCGCAGACACCCCGTCGACGATAACTCCATCGCGCATGTGCACGACGCGGTCGAAGTAGGTTGTTGCTTCAGGGTTGTGCGTGATCATGACGATGGTCTGGCCCAGATCTTTGTTCAGTTGCCGCAGCATCTGCAGCACGATTTCCGAGTTTTTCGAATCCAGGTTTCCCGTGGGCTCGTCGGCGAGGAGAATCTTCGGCTCATTGATGATCGCCCGCGCGATGGCCACGCGCTGCTGTTCGCCGCCGGAGAGTTCCGAGGGCTTGTGATGAAGACGGCCCGCTAGGCCGAGCATCTGGGTTACGACATCGAAACGGTGCGGATCGAAACCGTCGCCATGAATAAATTGCGCGATGGCGATATTTCCTTTGGCCGTCAGCGTGGGGAGCAGATTGAAACGCTGGAAGACGAAGCCGATTTTGTGGCGGCGCAACTTGGTGCGCGCGGAGTCGCTCAGTTCGGAGAGATCATTCCCATCGACCAAGACCTTGCCCCGGGAAGCCTGTGCCAGACCGCCGATCACGTACAGCAGCGAAGACTTGCCGCAGCCCGAAGGCCCCATCACAGCGACCGATTCGCCAGGCTGTACCGCGAAATTCACGCCACGCAAAGCCGGGACTTCGACCTTGCCCGCGCGGTAGAGCTTCCACAAGTTTTCTGTTCTGAGTATCGGCTCCACGCTATTTTTTCCCTGGAAAATCAGCCCTTCGGCAGGTTCCCGTATTGTAGCTGCGATTCCCATTCGTGCCTAGCCAT
>DATNLB010000269.1:0-13512 GCA_035603095.1 Candidatus Acidiferrales bacterium | reverse complement strand
TTCCGTTACCCCAATTTCTCTGCCCACCAATTCTTTCAGCGATTGCGGGTCTCTAACAGCCAATGGCGGCATCAACTTCCCCCAGGGCGAGTCTTGTGACTCTGTCGCACATCTGTTTAATCAATATTGTGAAACCTGCGGTCCCGCCGGTTTCTTGCCTTTAGCCAGCTCCCACTTCGCAATCGATTCCACGTGTACTTCATCCGGCCCATCGGCCAATCGTAGCGTCCGAGACATCGCCCAGGAGGCAGCCAGAAACGTATCCTGGGAAACTCCGGCGGCTCCGTGTGCCTGAATCGCCCGATCCAGTACGCGCAGAGCCACGTTAGGCGCCACCACTTTGATCATCGCAATTTCAGCGCGCGCCGCCTTGTTCCCCATAGTGTCCATCATATATGCGGCTTTAAGTGTCAGCAGCCGCGCCTGTTCGATCTCCATACGAGACGCGGCGATGTCCGCGCGAATCGTTCCCTGTTCAGCCAGCGATTTTCCGAAGGCCACCCTCGTTTGCACCCGCTTACACATGATTTCGAGCGCCCGCTCCGCTAGGCCGATACATCGCATGCAGTGATGAATCCGTCCAGGCCCCAGGCGTCCCTGGGCAATCTCAAATCCGCGTCCTTCGCCGAGGAGCATGTTCGCCGCCGGAACGCGCACATTTTCAAAGTGAATTTCTGCATGGCCGTGCGGCGCATGGTCGTAGCCGAATACCGTTAGCAGGCGCACGATCTTGACTCCCGGAGTACCTAGTGGCACCAGGATCATCGATTGCTGTTTGTGCGCTGGCGCTGAAGGATCGGTCTTGCCCATAAAAATCGCGATCTGGCACCGCGGATCGCCCGCTCCCGAGGACCACCACTTCCGTCCATGAATCACATATTCATCGCCTTCTCGCAGGATCGTCGCACCAATATTGGTGGCGTCCGAGGAGGCTACGTCCGGCTCGGTCATGGAGAAGCACGATCGAATTTCTCCAGCAAGCAGCGGCTTTAGCCATTGTTTCTTCTGCTCCGCTGTGCCATAACGCGCCAGCACCTCCATATTCCCCGTGTCTGGTGCCGAACAATTGAACACCTCGGGCGCCATGTGACTGCGGCCCATGATTTCGCACAATGGCGCGTATTCCAGATTCGTTAGTCCCGCGCCGTTTTCGTCTCCGGGCAAAAACAAATTCCATAACCCCTCGCCGCGCGCCTTAGATTTCAATTCTTCGATGGTCCGCGTCGGTTTCCAGCGTTCCCGTTCCAGTTCCTCGTGGAATCGGTGTTCGTTTGGATAGACGTGGGCATCCATGAAGATTCGCAATCGGTGTTGCAGCTCCTTCGTCTTTGTGCTGAGTTCAAAGTCCATAACTCTCTCTATTTCCCAGTGAAGACCGGAGCCCGCTTTTCGATAAAGTGTGCCACACCTTCTCTAAAGTCTTCGGACTGCAGGCTCGCCAGCATTTCCTGCTCGGAACTTTCAAACGATTCCGCCAGCGTCTGGAACATCGCGTCATACACTTGCCGCTTGATCACCCGCAAGGACCGAGGACTAACCTTCGACGCCAGGTCCACCGCGTATTTTTGTACGCTTTCCAAAAACGTTTCTCGCGGAAAAACCTGATTCACCAAGTCCATTCTTAGTGCCTCCGCCGCATCGATCATTCTCGCGCTAAACAGCAAATCCAGCGCGTTAGCGTGTCCCACGAGTCGCGGCAACATCCACGCCATTCCGTACTCTGCGATCAGCCCGCGCTGTGCAAAAGCAGTGCTAAAGCGCGCCGCATCGGAAGCGAGTCGCAAATCGCAATACAAAGCAATCACCAAACCCAGACCCACTACCGGCCCGTTGATAGCCGCAATCACGGGCTTTGTGACCGCCGCGAAATAGGAGTATTTCTTCTGAAAGTCCCTTCGTGTTCCCTCGCCACCGCTGCTTGCAGGTTGCACGGCTTGGGCCCGCCGCGCTTCGTCGAGTCCCTTCTCCGCGACCGTGCTCAGTAGTGACATATCCGCGCCCGCACAGAATCCGCGCCCCGCGCCCGTCAAGACAATGACGCGAACATTTTCATCGTGTTCCGCCTCGCCCATGGCGGCGCGAACCTCGCGCTCCATGATGGCTGTCCAGGCGTTCAATTTATCCGGTCGATTCATGGTAATGGTGGCGACTCGGTTGGCTGCGTCGTACAGAGTTTCTTGATTTGGCATAGTGAGCTGGATTATATACAATGGCAGCCGTGTTAGTAACATGCATCTGTGTGTGACTATCGCATTCCAGGAATCGTCTCCGCAGCCGTCGTGACGATTGCCATTTGCCCCAATCGGAGACTACATGCCCTTCGTTGAGAATCAAGGCGCTAAATTATATTGGGATGAACAAGGTTCCGGAGAACCTCTATTGCTCATCATGGGCCTCAGCTATCCCTCCTACATGTGGCATCGCACCCGCCCGGTTCTTGCCGCACGGTATCGCACCGTCGCTCTCGATAATCGTGGCGTTGGCCGAAGCGATGTGCCTCCTGGCATTTATTCCATCGCATTGATGGCTTCGGATGCGGCCGCCGTTATGGATGCTGCGGGCGTGGAGAGTGCGCACGTCTTCGGCGTCTCCATGGGAGGCATGATTGCGCAGGAATTTGCGCTTCAATATCCGAGCCGCGTGCGCTCGCTGATTCTTGGCTGCACCGCCGCGGGCGGTCCCCATGCCGTACAGGCCGAACCTGAGGCGTTGCAAACTCTCATGCGCCGTGGCCTGACGCCTGAGGAATCGAAGGAGGCCATCATCCCGTTCATCTATGACCCTGTCACTCCGCCCGAGCGTATCGACGAAGATATGGCTATCCGCATGAAGTGGTTTCCAACCCCACAGGGATATGCAGGTCAACTTCAAGGGATTTTTGGCTGGGAAGCCTACAGCCGTATCGCGCAGATAGCGGCTCCGACGCTCGTCCTTCACGGCGAAACCGACAGACTCATTCCGCCCGCGAACTCGCAGTTAATCGCCGCACGTATTCCGCGTGCCAAACTCGTCTTGATCCCTCATGCCAGCCACATTTTCGAAACCGACCAACCAGGTGCAGCACACCACGCGATCCTGGAATTTCTCGCCGCTCAGAACGGTCGTACGCAACCCTCGCTGATCTAGTTCAGCCTGTGAACTGGATGGCAAGTGACGCTCTTCACGCCAGGGACGGGACTTCTCGAGCCAAGCGAATTTGGGCAGATCTGGCGAGGCAACTCGGCGTAGATGCAGGGTGATCCAGCATCTGGTGTTTCTTGGGGTGCTTAAACTCTATGATCCCCGGGTCACGGAGAAGTCTCTAACAAGGTTTTGTTCACGATTCGGCGCATTGATCAAAACCGACTTTCTCGATGCGGAGACACGGGATTGGCTTGTTAGCTCAATGGATCTTGCGCCGGCTGCCGGCAAGGATGCGGCGCAGGCGATGGAGGTTTTTCGTGAGCACGCACTAGTCGTGAGGACCTGCGAACACTGCGGGAGACCGATTCGTGGCAACGTGTTCTTCCGACACAATAAGAGGTGCCCTCAGCGGAATGCACGCACCGAATCGAAAGTGTCTGCGTCGAAACGAATTCAATCCGCCGAGGAGGCAGGAGGGAAGTAATTCCGGTTATTGTTAGTTTCTGTTCGCGCGCCAGAAAGCCAAACTCCTTGCAAGCACTGCAAAGGAATGGCGGGAGCCACGGAACTCGAATGCGCGGCCGAGCGCACGAACTCTTATTAGCGATTTATTGGCGGTTTTGGCAGGGACAGCTGCTACCTTGTGCACCGCAAGCGAAACCTGCGCTGGATGGTGCCGCTTATGCGAGATCCTTCCTGATGGAGATCTAAATAAGTCGTTCGGAAGGTGCCGTCCGGCAGAGGATCGCGGACCAACCAGTTTCCGGTCAAGTCCGAAGCGAAACACGGGACCGCCAGGAAAACGAGCAAAACAGCGCAAAGAGCTTTCATTCCCGTTGGAAACTACAACAAACGAACATCGGTGCTCAAAATGTTTTGTGAGCTGCGTCTTTTCAAATTGTCTTAAGAATGAGTTTAGGAAAACTAGAGCGTTTCCCGATCCGAGTCTTGATTTGCCATGTGGCTACTAAACAATTATGTTGTCCAAGTGCTAAATTGAAGCCGGCGCATTGCAAAGGGCTGAATCGAGTTTTTCCAATGTTCTAGGAATTTGAAATGCGAGAATATGCAGTTGCGGCCATCCCAGCGGATGGCATCGGGCCGGAATCACGGGAATCCGTAGACCGCAGACAAACTATAAGGCACCATAAAAACCACTGATGCCGGGTTGGACGCGAAGACAATTCGTCAAGGGACTTAGTATGGCCGGCAGTGGATGCTTGGCCAAATACCAGAGCATCGCTTTTCCGCCCCATCCCGGTCCTGTCACTCCAGCGGGATTCGCACAAACTACCTTGAAGCCGCTCTTTGAAGAAGTGTCATCTGCCGCCAGCGGACTCACCTGGCGCCACGAGAACGGCCGCTCGCCGGATTACTTCTTGCCCGAGACCACCGGCGCAGGTTGCGCCTTTCTGGACTACGACAACGACGGCTGGATGGACATTTACCTGGTGAACGGCGGGAAGTGCGATTTTCTCACCCCGGATCCGCCCTTGCGCAATGCGCTCTATCGCAACAATCGCGACGGGACATTTACGGACGTGGCCGAAAAGGCCGACGTCACTGCCGGAGGTTATGGCATGGGCGTCGCTGTCGGGGACTACGATGGCGACGGCTGGTCCGATCTGTATGTCACGCAGTATGGCCGCAGCATTCTCTATCACAACAATGGCAACGGGACGTTCACCGACGTAACGGAGAAAGCCGGCTTGGCGGCTCCCGGTTGGGCCTCCAGCGCCGTCTGGTTCGACTATGACAACGATGGGCGGCTGGATTTATTTGTTTGCCGCTTCGTGGACTTTGACAAATCCAAGAACAAATTCTGCGGCAATGAGAAAACTGGGGAGCGTTTCTATTGCATTCCGCGCATCTATCCGCCAGCCGCGAGCTGGCTCTTCCACAACAACGGGGACGGCACCTTCACCGACGTCAGCAAGGAATCCGGCATCGCCAAGGCGCTGGGAAAGGCGTGGGGTGTCGTTGCGACGGACGTCAACAACGACGGCTGGACGGACCTTTTCGTTGCGAACGACACGGTCGCCAATTTTCTCTTCGTTAACAAGCGCAACGGAAAGTTCGATGAAATGGGGCTCGAAGCAGGCGTGGCGTATAGCCAGGCCGGCCGCGAGCGCTCCGGCATGGGTGTTGACTCGGCGGATTTCGATCAGGACGGCTGGCAGGATCTCTTCGTTACCAACGTGGACCAGGAGATGTACTCCATCTACCGCAACAATCACGACCTGACGTTCGAGGATGTGGCCGGACCCATGGGACTCGGGCGGTTGACGCGCCTGATGAGCGGCTGGGGAGTCAAGTTTTTCGACTACGACAATGACGGCAACCTTGACCTGTTCATTGCCAACGGCCATCCCGACGACAAGATCGAAGCGCATTCCAGCCACGTTACCTACAAGGAGCCGCTGCTGCTGTTCCACAACAACGGCCGCAGTCTGGAAAACGTCAGCAGCTTGGCCGGCCCGGCTTTTACACAGAGCTTCGCCGCGCGTGGCATGGCTGTGGGAGATTTCAATAATGATGGCGCAGTGGACGTACTGGTTTCCGTCAATGGCGGATCGCCTGTGCTTCTCAGAAATGTTTCAGCGCCGGAAAATCATTGGCTCGGCGTGCGCCTGGTCGGCAAGAAATCAAACCCGGACGCCATCGGCGCAAGAGTCACATGGCGGGCAGGCGATCTGAAACGTAGCAAACTAAAGGTGGGAGGGGGAAGTTATCTTTCTTCGCATGATCCCCGCGAAGTGCTGGGCATCGGCAAACGAAAGAAAATTGATAGTCTGGAGATCCGCTGGCCGCAACCCAGCGGGCGCACGGAAACACTTACCGATCTTCCGATCGACCGCTACATCACCATCGTCGAAGGATCTGGGATCAAGTGATTCCCGATGGAGATCTCAGTAGGGATATGCTTCCCCTTGCCGCGCGATTCGAATGCGGTGGTCGGTAAATTTGAAGTGCGCGCCGGGTAACTCCACCTTTGGCATGTGACAGCTCACGCACCGCTCGCTCGCCACAGGGCACGATTTGCCGGTGGAGGGAAGAACCGGCCGTTGGCCAGCTATTGCGATATTTTTCTGCCCCGTCGCTTGTTCCGCACCGCGCGGTGCGTGGCACGTTGTGCACTTTGCATCGTAAGCGGTGTCCCCCTGTTTCAGATCCTCATGGGGGTCGTGGCAAGCAGTACACGCAAAACGCGTGTCCTTCGGATCGTGGCCGCGGCTGTTGAACAGGCGATAGGGCTGAAAACGTACGTTGCTGATACTACCGAGGTCGGGCATCATCGCCACGGTGTCCACGCCGCGATGGCAAGCCCCGCAGAACTCCTGCGAAAGGCTTTCGGTATCAAGTGTTTTTGGATTGAAAATGTACATGCTCTTTCCGGGGGCGAAGAGCATGAGTGCGGCATGGCTCCCTCCCGGTCCGTGGCAAGTCTCGCAGGTCACGCCGGGAATCAATCGATCCAGTTGAAGTTTGGTGTTGACCACCGCCGCGGTGCCGTGGCAACTGAAACAATTCCGCGCTTCATCGCCACTGATGTCGCGGCCCGCGGCTTCCTCCAGGCTCGGCGCCGGATTGAGAGCGTCTCCGATCGTCCAGTCCAATCCATCGATCGCGGTGTAATAGCTCACGCGGCCTTCATAAAGCCTTCCGTTGCGGGCGTAGACGTAAGTTTGGGCGACATGGGCATTTCCGAACGCGTAGAGAATTGGCGCACTGATCGTTTCTTTTCCGTCGGTCACGCAATACGAGTTTTTTCGGCCGTCGCTTACAATCTCGTAAGAGTACGCCCCGGCTCGAAAAGTCATCCGAGGGTGAGATCGCAGCACAGCGCTTTCGGCGGCAATGCTCAGGGCATGTCCCATCGCCGTGTGGGATTGCGAACGGCTCTTCTCCACGTGACAACTCGCGCAAGCCTCTCGACCCGCGAAACTTTCGTCAGGCATCTCCTGCCGTGGACGAAAATGGGAGAAATCGGTGGCCTTCTCCGGACGCGCCTGTCCGAATGCCAAGCAGGAAAAAAGAAGCAGGCACAGAGCGCCACGCCAGAAGGGATCCAGACGAGCTATTCGACGCGGAAGTATAGTTCTCCGACATCGCCCTCGGGAGGCAACACAAACCAGATCCTGCCGATTATTTCTCAACGACTCCCTGTCCCTCCACTGCGGTGAGAATTCGATCGACGCCGGGTACAAGAATCTCTTCTCTTTTTCCGCTCGGCCAGTGAATCTCTAACTTATCCACTTTCGTAGCGGATCCCAATCCGAAATGAACTCGCTGATCGGAGCTGGATCCGTAACTCCCTCCGCTGATGACGTCAGCCCGCTGACGCACGGCGCCCGTGCTAACGAAAGCTTTTGCGCCAACGGCGTCCCGCGGACTCTTTACTCCCCCCACCAATTTGAGCGTGATCCAGTGGTTGTTGTTTTTCACCACATTGCGAAGCAGCGTCGGAGCGGAATCCATGTTGTTCAGTACCACGTCCATGTGCCCATCGTTAAAGAGGTCCCCGAACGCGGCGCCTCGTGCAGGGATCACATCGGCCAGGCCGCTCCCAGTCGCGGGCGGAACCTCCTGAAACTTAACCCCATCGAGATTGCGAAATAGCTGTGGCCGCTCGGCCCAGGTCGTGCCCCAGTCCAACTGGTCCACCGATGGGTAGACGTGCCCGTTAGCAACAAATATGTCCAGGAGCCCATCATTATCAAAGTCTAGGAACCCGGTTCCCCACGCGAGGAACGGGATGGTCGGAGTGGCCAAGCCCGCCGGATATGTCACATCGGAGAAATTGTTGTTGCCATCATTCCTGTAGAGCGTCTTGTAATCGTCGGAAAATGTTGTGATTAAAAAATCGACTCGTCCATCCCGATTGTAATCTCCCGCCGCGATTCCCATGGATGCTTGCGCGAGCCCTTCGTTTGTTAGGGCAAATCCTGACAAGTAGCTCACATCTTCGAACGTGCCATCGTGAAGATTGCGATACAGATAGCGCGGCACGGAATCGTTGGCCACGACCAGATCGACCCAGCCATCATCATCCACATCCACAAACACTGAGGCGAGACCGTAATAGCCCTGCGGATCGGAAACGCCCGCCTTCTTGCTCACCTCGGTGAACGTGCCGTCACCATTGTTGTGAAACAGATGGTCGCTCTCTCCCGGCAGCCCGCGGGGCCCGCACATTAAGAAGTTCACGCCACGAAATCGGCATGCGCTGGCGGGGATTCCTCCCTGGCCGGCGACGGGGGGATGGTCCGCGTCAAATTTCACGTAGCCCGGGACGAACAAGTCCAACAATCCATCGTGGTCGTAATCGCCCCACGTCGGTCCTGTGGACCATCCTCCTACTGCCACACCGGCTTTTTCCGCCACGTCCGTAAACGTTCCATCATGATTGTTGTGGTAGAGCCGGTTTTTTCCAAAATTCGAGACGTAGATGTCCGGCCAGCCATCATTATCGTAATCGCCCACGGCTACGCCGAAGCCCCAACGCTCGTTCGTTACGCCTGCTTTGTCCGTAACGTCGGTGAAAGTGCCGTCGTGATTGTTGTGAAGCAGCATGGCGCGCGGAGCGGCTTCTTTCCCTTTTAGCGCAGCAAACGTGGAACCATTGAGCAAATAGATGTCCAGCCACCCGTCGTTGTCATAGTCGATCAAGGCCACGCCGGAACCTGGTGTCTCGACAATAGTCGCCTTGTCCCTGCCCCCCGAGCGGTGGCGAAATTTGTCGAGCCCGGCCTGTTTCGTGATGTCCATGAACACCACGGGCGCGCCGTCAACGAATCCCCCGGCGGTGATCGGGCGAGATAGTGCGTCTTTTACCGGAGCATGAGGATTGCCGGTCGCCACGCCCATGGACTCGGGCTTCTGCGGTTTACGGTCCTCGGGCTCCTGAGCCGCTGCGCGGAGGGTGAACAAGATCGGCATGAGTAGCAGCGCAGGAAGAAATTTGGATGGAAGAAATGTCATTGCTCTCCGGTTCGATTCCGGATGAGCGTGCAGTGGGCGCACACCAGTCCCGCATTTGTTCTGGTCAAAGGCTGTCGAAATCTTATGCGCCGCATGTGCGCGAGCATGAGGATTCTTCTCCCGGGTTGAATAGCATCGCACTTTTTGGCGCTGCGTGCTAGACTCCGCGTAAGCGATTACGTATCCCAATTTTGCGAGGAAAAATGAACATTCGATTGCTTTTTTCAAGTCTTGCGATCCTTGCCTGTCTCCTTGTCGGTACTTCTGCGACCCTCCTTGCTCCGGCCACGTCCGCACAAACATCCGCGTCTCTCGCGCCGACTCCGCCGATGGGATGGAACAGTTGGAACAAGTTTGGATGCAACGTAAGCGACAAACTCATTCGCGAAATGGCCGACGCCGTAGTCAGCAGTGGCATGCAGGCGGCAGGCTATCAGTTTGTGAACATCGATGACTGCTGGCAGGTGAGCCGCGATGCGTCGGGGACCATCGTCGCGGATCCTGCAAGATTTCCCTCGGGAATCAAGGCGCTCGCGGACTACGTGCACGGCAAAGGATTGAAGCTGGGAATCTATACGGACGCAGGCACCGGCACGTGCGAAAAACGGCCCGGTAGCTTGAATCACGAAGTTCAGGATGCCAAGACCTATGCCTCCTGGGGAATCGATTACGTAAAGATCGACTGGTGCAATGCCGAAGGGCTCGAACCGGAGGTGCAATACGCGAAACTCCGTGACGCGCTGGCGAATTCGGGCCGCCCCATCGTGTTCAGCATCTGCAACTGGGGAGTAAAGACCCCATGGCGGTGGGGGCCCGCCACCGGCAATTTGTGGCGGACCACAGGAGACATAAACGATACCTACGAGCGCATGTCCCTAATCGGATTTGGACAGAACGGCCTGGAAAAGTTTGCCGGTCCCGGGCACTGGAACGATCCGGACATGCTCGAGGTCGGCAACGGCGGAATGAAGCGCGACGAATATCGCACGCACATGGCGCTATGGGCGCTCCTTGCCGCTCCTTTGCTCGCGGGAAATGATCTGCGGAATATGTCTCCCGAAACAAAAGATCTCCTCTTGAACTCCGAGGTCCTGGCGGTCGATCAGGACGTGAAAGGCGTACAAGGGCATCGTGTTTGGGAGGAAGGGCCTCTGGAAATTTGGGTGAAGCCGCTCGCCGACGGGAGTCATGCTGTGGGACTTTTCAATCGCAGTGAATCGGCCACTAAGATGACCCTCGACTTTAAATCCATCGGCGCGCCCGCCTCGGCGAAACTCCGCGATCTCTTAGATCACCAGGATCTCGGCACGGTCCAGAACTCCTACTCGGCCGAAGTGCCTAAGCACGGCGTAGTGCTGCTGAAAGTTTCCAAATAGGCCTGCTGCGGAAACACGCAAGCCGTGGGAGTTTTCCTTAAGTCTACTCAGGGCGTATCCGGTTTTTGGCAATTGCTTTTCCTCAGGAGACCGCGCCAGGGCCCACCGCCACCACAAAGTAGGTCGCAGGCGTTGTGCCCACATTCTTGATTCCATGTTCGTCATTCGAATGCACGAATCCGACGGAGCCCGGCCCGAGACGGTAGCTCGTGCCGTTGACGGTCAGCTCGACCGTTCCTTCTCGAATCAGCCACATTTCGGAATGCACGTGGTGGTGTGGCGGGTGGGGTGCTCCGCCGGGAAGGAGCGTCGTTTCATGCACCTCCAACGACTCGCCGGTGGCCAACTTGCCTTTAAGAACGTCTCGGATCTGCGCGTTGTTCGGCGTTCGAATCGGCAGCTTTTCGAACGGATACATTGCCGATGGCATGGATCCGTCCTGAGCGGCCATGCCCTCGGGCCGCATCACGGCGGGAAAGAGAGTTGCCGGAAGCAAGAGACACATCTCGCGTCGCGTTATGGACATGTACTTCTCCTTTTGCAATTCGCAATCACATCGTTCAGTGAATTCGACCAAGTGTTGTCGAGAAGCTCCTCGACATCGAGACAAAGAATCTTTAGCATGCCGTCATTTGTCAAGAGGTGCGATTTGCGCCACACTTTTTTTGTTTCGCGTTGTGCCAGTGGCATTGCTCACGCCGCCGTGGATGCGCGGGCGCCAAAGGGACAGAAACCAGCATGAACACACTCCGGATTCTGCGGCTGGGGGCGGTGAAGGATGTGGAGCGTTTTCAAGATCACCTTCATTCGCTCGGATTGACGATTCCGTGCGATAGCGAGCCGATCAGCGGATCCGATTCACCGCTGCGATGGCCGCTCTCGTGTGGCGAAATCAAGATCGGCAACCGCATCGCCGTTCATCCGATGGAAGGGTGGGATGGTGCTGCGGACGGAAATCCAAGCGAGCATACCATCCATCGTTGGAAAAAATTCGGACGGAGCGGGGGGAAATTAATTTGGGGAGGGGAGGCGGTTGCCGTCTCGCACGAAGGGCGGGCGAATCCGAATCAGCTCGTGATTGCCCAACATACGCGAGAGGGATTGGGAGGATTACGAAAGGTCCTGGTCGAAGAACACCGGCGAACGACGGGTTCAGACGAGGGGCTCTTCATCGGATTGCAGTTGACGCATTCCGGGCGCTACTGCCGTCCGAACGCACACGACAGGCCTGAGCCGCGCATTCTTTATCATCATCCTATCTTGGATCGAAGATTGGGATTGCCTCACGACTATCCCGTTCTGGCCGACGGCGAAATTGGCGCGATCATTGAAAATTTTCATCGCGCGGCAAGAATGGCGCGTGAGTTGGGTTTCGACTTCGTGGATATCAAGCATTGCCACGGATACCTGGGGCACGAATTTCTTAGCGCGCATGCGCGTGAAGGGAAGTACGGGGGGAGTTTTGAAAATCGCACGCGGTTTTTGCGGGAAGTGGTGCAGGGAATCCGCTCGATGGCGCCGGGAATGCACATCGGCGTGCGGCTCTCGGCATTTGACACCGTGCCGTTTCGTCCCGATCCGTCGCAATCGGCCAATGGAAAATTGGGGCCGGGCATTCCCGAATCGCATGACAACTTGATTCCGTATCGCTGGGGATTCGGCGTGAAACAGAGCGATCCCACACAGATGGATTTGACCGAGACGATTCGGTTTTTGTCTTTGCTTGAGGATCTGGAGGTCCGGCTCGTGAACATCACAGCGGGGAGCCCCTATTACAATCCGCATATTCAACGGCCAGCGTTCTATCCTCCGTCGGATGGATATCAGCCTCCGGAAGATCCACTGGTTGGCGTGGCGCTGCAGATGAAAGTCACGCGTCAATTGAAGCGGCTCTTTCCGAATCTCATCATTGTGGGAACTGCTTACAGTTACTTGCAGGATTTTCTTCCGCATGTGGCGCAAGCTGCCGTGCGCGATGGATGGGCGGACGCAGTCGGCCTGGGAAGAATGATTTTGACTTATCCTGAGCTGCTCTGGGATGCGACGGAAGGAAATGAGATGCAGCACAAACGAATTTGCAGAACGTTCAGCGATTGCACCACGGCGCCGCGGAAGGGATTGCCTTCAGGTTGCTATCCGCTGGACAGCTACTACAAAAGTTCCGCGCTAGCGGAGCAGTTGAAGATAGCGAAGGCGAAGCGATGAAAATCGGATCCATCGTTCAACGACAACAACTTGGCCGCAAGGTGCGGGGCATCGCGGCGGCGCTCTTGCCGTATGAAGCGGATGGGCGAATTGCCGTCGAAGCCTTTCAGAATCATCTGCGAGCCACGCACCGCGCCGGATTGATGAACGCCGTGAATATGGACACCGGCTACGTCAATTATCTGAGCGAATCGGAAAAACTTGACGTGCTGCGATGGACCCGGGAAGCGTTGGGAAAAGATGCGCCATTTGTAGGCGGCGCCTACATCGAAGGCCAGCCAGGCGACATCGTGGGACTCTACCGAAAGCAGTTGGACGTCATCGTGAGCCTTGGCGGAATTCCGATCTTGTTCCAGACGAGCCGACTGCACGGAAAATCTTCCGCCGAGAAGGCGGCGGCTTATGAGGCAGCGTGCCGGGGATATCCGCAGGTGCTGGCGTTCGAACTGGGGCCCATGTTCGCGCCGAACGGCGAAATCTTTGATGAGGAAACTTTCCGGCGATTGATGGACATTCCGGAAATCAAGGGAATGAAACATTCTTCGCTCGACCGGCTGATCGAGATGGAGCGGCTCGCCCTCCGTGACGCGCACCGGCCGGATTTTCGCGTTTACACGGGAAACGATCTGGGCATCAACATGATCGAGTACGGGTCGGACTATTTGCTGGGACTCGCGACGTTCGCGCCAGAGAAATTTGCGGAGCGGGACCGGTTGTGGGAAGCGGGTGACCCTGCGTATTACGCTCTTTCGGATGCGTTGCAGTATCTTGGCAATGTGGCGTTTCGTGAGCCGGTTCCCGCATACAAGCATTCCGCTGCGGTGTT
>DATNLB010000514.1:0-13516 GCA_035603095.1 Candidatus Acidiferrales bacterium | reverse complement strand
GTCATGACGTTTCAAGCCGAAGACGAAATCGCAGCGATTACTTCGTCGATTGGCGCCGCATACGCCGGCGCGCTGGCGATTACCACGACTTCGGGCCCAGGCATGGCGTTGAAAACGGAGGCGATGGGCCTTGCGGTGGCCGTCGAGATTCCGCTGGTCATTTGCGATATTCAGCGCGGCGGTCCCTCAACCGGTCTGCCGACCAAGACGGAGCAAGCCGACTTGCTGCAAGCGCTTTTCGGCCGCAATTCCGAAGCACCCATCCCGGTGCTGGCCGCCTCGACGCCCGCGGATTGCTTCTGGGTGGCGATCGAAGCGAGCCGCATTGCGGTCAAGTATATGGTGCCCGTCATCATTCTTTCAGACGGCTACCTTGCAAACGGCGCGGAGCCGTGGAGGATTCCGGACTTGAGCGAGATTCCGGATTTCCCAGTGAAATTTGCGAGCGACCCGAACGGCTTCCTCCCCTACAAGCGGGACCCGCAGACGCTGGCGCGACCGTGGGCCGTCCCGGGAACTCCCGGCCTCGAACATCGCATCGGTGGCCTCGAGAAGCAGGACCCCACCGGCAACATCAACTATGAGCCGCTGAACCACGAAAATATGGTGCGCGTCCGGGCGGCCAAGGTCGCAGCAGTAGCGCAGGAGATTCCCAACGTGCTTCCCGCTGGCGATCTGGAAGGCGATTTGCTCATCGTCGCCTGGGGCTCGACCTGTGGATCGATTACCGCGGCACTAAAGACGCAGCGTGCCAAGGGCCGTAAGATTGGCCATCTGCATCTGCGATATCTGAATCCGCTTCCGTCGAATCTGGGCGATATCTTCAAGCGCTACAAAAAGATTTTGGTGCCGGAACTCAACATGGGGCAACTTTTGTGGGTTCTGCGCGCAAAGTTTCTCGTGGATGCGGTCGGTCTCAACAAGATTCAGGGACGACCGTTCAAGCAAGCTGAGCTGGAACAGAAAATCGAAGAGATGTTGGAACTCTAGGAGAATCGACCATGGGCACAGCGACGCTGCCACCGCCTCTCACGAAAAAAGATTTTCAAACCGACCAGGAAGTCCGCTGGTGCCCCGGCTGCGGCGACTACGCGATTCTCTCCGCGGTGCAAGCAGTTTTCCCCGAACTCGGCATCAAGAAAGAAAATTTCGTCATCGTCTCCGGCATCGGCTGTTCCAGCCGTTTTCCGTATTACATGAACACGTATGGCTTTCACACGATTCACGGCCGCGCACCCGCGGTGGCGACCGGGCTCAAGGCCATTCGTCCCGACTTGGAAGTTTGGGTGGCAACAGGCGACGGAGATGCGCTCTCGATTGGCGGAAATCACACCATCCACATGCTGCGCCGTAATGTGGGCATCAAGGTGCTACTGTTCAACAACAAGATCTATGGCCTGACGAAGGGACAATATTCGCCCACCTCGGAACTCAACAAGAAAGCGAAATCGACACCCTTTGGATCACTGGACCGGCCGTTTAATCCCGTTTCGCTGGCCATCGGATCGGAGGCCACGTTCGTGGCCCGGTCCGTTGATGTTTTCCAGGGTCATCTGAAAGAGACGCTGAAGCACGCGGCCGCGCACAGAGGTTCGGCTTACGTGGAAATTTTGCAGAACTGCAATATCTTCAACGACGGCGCGTGGTTCTCGCTGACGGATCGCGACGCCCGCAGCGAACACATTCTCCAGCTCGAACACGGCAAGCCCATGATTTTCGGCAAGAACCGCGACAAGGGTATCCGCCGGAAATCGGACGGCGACATCGAAGTGGTCCAACTCGGCAATGGCATCGCCGAGTCCGATCTGATCGTTCACGATGCGCACCACCCGCGTCCGGCATACGCCTTCCAGCTCTCGCATATGGAGCACCGCCCGGACTTCCCAACGCCCATCGGGGTTTTCCGTGCGTGGGGCGACGTGCCGCGCTACGAGGACGTAATGAACCAGCAGATCAAAAACGTTATCGCCAAGCGCGGGCGCGGCGATCTCGCCAAACTTCTTCGCGCTGGCGACACCTGGGAAGTAAAGTAGTCTTCTCTTTCCCAAAATCATAGCTTTCGCACGAAAACCGAAGCGCGCCGCGCTCCCGGTGCTCAATTGTTTTTCGCAATCTGGATCTTTGGTCTGAGCTTCAGATTCTTCTCCCCCGCAAGGCGCTGAAGCCTCCGTTCTCTCCTGCAAGTCCTTTGTTTTCAACCCGCCAGGAAACAACGTCCCGCGACATAGTGCGACATCTTTCCACTATACCGGCTTGGCGTTCCTTGTCGCTTGAGCAGCGCGTTCGCATTGCGTAGGGTCATCTCACCAGCGGCCTCCTGATTGGCTTCCCGAGCCGCCGGGAAGAAACGGAAGGAGAAGCGCCCATGACTTACGAGCGCCTGCACGTCACATTCGTCGGAGTCGTCGCGACGCTGGTGGACTCCGTAGTTGTCGCGGAATTTGTCGGCTACTGGCTTCACCGGCTTCTGCATAGTGACAAATTCCCAGCCCTCAGCCGGGGCCATCTGATTCATCATTTCCTGATCTATGGCCCCAGGCAACCCATGCGCGCCGGAGAGTACCTCGACGCAACAGATGATCGCACTTCCGTCGGCAATGTGGGGGTCGAATGGCTGGCCCCCTCTGCGATCATTCTGTTGTTTTGTTGGGGAGCTATGGTGCTGCTCGGCGTGCCGCCTCTGTACCGGGTGCTTGCGCTTTGTACGCTCCTCGGCTGGCCCATTCTGATGTTCAGCTATTTGCACGACAGGATGCACACGCAGAATTTCTGGATGACGCGAGTCCCAATGCTTAGATCGTGGTTTCTGAAGGCCCGAAGACTGCACGATATCCATCACCGCAGCGTGAACGGTGCAGGGTTCATAGACTCGAACTTCGGGATTGGTTTTTACTTCTTCGATCGATTCTTCCGGACCATGACGAAGCGGCATCGCCAGTTCAATTGGCAAGGCTATCGGGCGGCAATCGAGCGCTACGGCCTGGAAGAAACGGAACTCTTATCGTTGCGCAGCTGCAGCAAGGGCCTGTTCCAGAAGGCAAAAGGGGATGCAGGCAAGTGATGGCGTCAAAACTTGAATTGCAGATTCAGCTGCATTCGCCGCGGCGGAAGCGCCGAGACGGCTTTGCCAAAATAGGCGGAAGAGATCACCCCCACATACGTCACATCGTTCCGGTGGTTCAGCACATTAAATGAGTTCAACCCAACCGTCAGCGCCGGGCCTTCCTTTTTCCCTTTCACGAGCAAGAAGTCCCGTTCGATGTTGAGATCAAGATTGATCAAGCCGGGCCCATGCATGGTATTGCGCGGCAGCGCCAGCGGCCGGTCGTTGTAAATGCCATCGTGGTTGTCATCGGCGCCAGTCGTAACGTTGACGGGCTTCCCGGAATACAGCGATAGCGCTGCGCCGATGGAAAAGTATCTCAGAGCTTCCGATGAACCCAGCAAATCAAACTTGTGCCTTCGGTCGTTGTCCGAACGCGCCCAATCCGCCGCTGCCAGATAGCTGTTCCCCGGGAAATAGGTAATCCCGCTGGTGTTGTTGTACGTTTTTCCTAATGTGTATTGCACCTGCCCGGCGAAAAATCGGCTCGGCTTTCCTCGAAATGTAAATTCCACGGAATTGCTCTTTTGATAGCCTTCGGATTCGAGTTGGCGCTCCTGCCCAAGATTTGGATTGGGCCTGGCGGCGGAATTCGACGCCGTGGGCGCATTGATATCCCGTGAACGGAAAAGATCGATCCCCCGCGACCCCACGTACGTCGCGCTGAACGTGCTCTTCGCCGTAACTTGCCGCTCGATTCCAATGCTGTACTGAATCGTGTACGGAATTCGCAGCCGCGGATCCAGCACCACCACGCTCGTCGGCGCTCCAGCCAATTGCGCGGGAGTCACTGGATAACTGAACAAAGGGGGTGCGTTCTGGGGATTTGAGAGAATGAACCGCAAAAGGTTCACGCCGTTAAAATGCATCAAGTCCGCAATCGGGCGCGGCCCTGAGCGGTCGTAGAATTCCCCGGCGCCGCCGCGAAAAATCGTCTTGCCGCTTCTGGCCGGCGCCCACGCAAACCCGATACGTGGCGCGAGATTGTTCGGATCATCGTGAAAATAATTCTGCCAGTAGTAGCGCACGCCGAGCGACATGGAAAAATTCGGCGTCACTCGGATGGTGTCCTCGATAAATCCGGACAACACTTTTTCCAGGAAAACCACATGACCGTTCCCTTGTTGCACAAGGTACGTCCCAGCATGACCCTGCTGAAAATCCGCTAAGTTGGCAAACGTGTAAGTTCCCGCCATGTTCGTGAAGTCGTCCGCGCCCCGCCGGCTGATGTCAGGAATGTCCACGCCAAAAACCAACTGGTGTTTCCCATTGACGTAGGTCAGGAATTCCGTTCCATCGAAGTGGTACTCCGTACGCCGCGAATCGGCCTGCGCGCCGCCTCCCGTAAAAAACCCTGAAACGACAACCTGTGGATTTTCATTCAAGCTGAAAACGGGCGCGTCATAGTGGCCCACCAGAAACTGCAGTTGGTTGACCCACTTCGGCGAGAAAATGTGCCGGTAACTGACGTTGACCTCGTGCTCCAGGAATCTCGTGTTCGTCGCCGCCTCCGGAAGCACGTTACCTCCGGCGCCTATGTTTTTGTTGCTCTGGTGCTCGAAGGAGTAGCCGATCCAAATGTGATCGTTGTCACTGAAGTCGTGAAAAATTCTCCCAGAACCAAAGAAATGCCGCATCGGCTGGAAAACATTTTCGTTGATGGCTACGTTGTTTGCGCCGGTTGCCACTACTGCTGCCTGGCCGTTGTCTTTATCCGACTCCAGCGACAAGAGAAATGAACTCTTTTTGCTCTCTCCGATCGGCCCGGTCAGCGATCCCTCATAGAACTGTCTCTGTTCCGGTGGCTTCCCTGCCGCGAATGTATTTCGCGCGTCGAAAACTGCGTCGCGAAATAGAAAATTCACCGAACCATGATAATTGGGCGTGCCGCCCTTGGTGATGATCTCCAGCCGCGCCCGGCCAGGCCTTGCAAACCTCGCGGAGTACGGATTTTGATTGATTCGTACTTCCTGAACCGCTGATGGCGTCACTCCGGGCCCATTGGCCTCAATCCCGTTCACAATCAACGAGACGCCGTTTGTTCCGATCGTGCTGTCATCCAGGAAGCGCGACATCATGGTGATGTAGTCCTGATCAAACACTGGCACGCGGTCCAGCGCCGAGCGATCCAGGTTGTTCGCATTCTGATTTTCGGAGACGTCCGTGGTTACCACAACCGATACGTCGCCTCCCGCCACGTTTACCACTTCATTTTGAACGGCAATTGGCAGCACGACGCGAAGCGGAGATGGCTGCCGCGAACCCAGCTTCACCTCAGCGACCGTGTCTCGGAAGCCGGGGGCTTGCACCTCGATTTTGAAGTTTCCCGCTGCTAGCTTTTCAAATTGAAACCCGCCATCCTTGTCCGAAGTGACCCTGGACACCTGCTTCCCATCTCCGGACAGGAGAACAACTTGCGCGCCGGCAATGGCTGCTCCGGAAGGATCCAGAACCGTGCCCGATATGGAACGGGATCCGGCATTCTGGGCATCTTCTCCGGGAGTGGCATAACGGCTGCCGGTGGAAATGCCGCAAACGGTCCGTGCCGCACACTGCCCCGCTTCAGGCACCGACAAAAGGCTTCCGCCCACACAGATCGCTATGATGCCGAAAGTTATTCGCGTCATCCTTGTTGCCCGCCTCACATGCGTCTTTTTTGCCCGCTAGAAATAATAAGCTAAGGCCTGGTTAGAGGCTCCCACTTTCTACATAAACCGAAGATTAAAACGTTGCAAGTGTCGGCAGCGCAAAATTGATTTGTGCAACCGAACTCAATCTGCTACATCCAATAAGCATTAGGTGCCAAGCGCCTGTCATGAATGAACTTTCAAAACTCGGAGCTTTTGGCCTCCTGGGCGACGCGGACCCCGTGCCGCAGAGTCTGTTGGTCAGCTATCCGGAGCAGGCTAAGACATTAAAGCTGCTGTATGAGGTGAGCCGCGAGCTGACCTCGATTCTTGATCGCGAAGAGCTTCTCCGCCGCGTTGCCGAAAGCGTCAGGAAAATTGTGGATTATGACGTCTTCAGCGTCATGCTCTGGAATGAGCAAACGCAGCTGCTGGAGAGCGTTTTCGCCATGCGCTGCAACGATTCGATTGCGGCGCGCCTTCGTCTCCCTCTTCATCATGGCCTCACAGGCACTGCCGCCGGAGAACGCCGCGTCCTGCGGGTCAATGACGTCACCGAAGACCCGCGTTACATCCGCGGTGAAACCGGCGTGGAAGCGCGTTCCGAACTCGTCGTGCCGCTTCTCATGCAAGACCGCCTGATCGGCGTTTTGGATCTGGAGAGCGCGGAGCCGCAGGCTTTTACTCTGGAACACGAACGCATGCTATCTACTCTTGGCTCCTATGTGGCCATCGCACTCGAGAATGCGCGGCTCTATGAAGAAGCCCGCGAGAGTGAACGGCGGCTTCGGGAGGATCTCGATACGGCACGGGAAATCCAGCTCCAACTGTTGCCGACCGGAGCGCGGGAAGTGCCGGGTCTCGATCTCGCGGCCGGGTATGTTCCCGCACGCGAGCTGGGCGGAGACTTTTACGATTTTCTGCCCTACGGACAGGGTCGCCTCGGATTTATGCTCGGCGATGTTTCCGGCAAGGGGACGGCAGCGGCGCTATATGGTTCCCTGGCGATCGGCACCGTTCGAGAAATCGTTGTGGACCATGCATGCGATCCGGCTTGCATGCTGGCCCTTTTGAATCAGCGCCTGCTTGGCGCGCGGCTTGATTCGCGATTCATCGCCATGGTGTTCGCCATCTACGACGCATCCACTCGGAAACTCACCCTCGCCAACGCTGGCGGACCTTATCCCCTGGTGGTCCGCAATGGTCAGGTGCGGTCGATCCACCTGGAGGGCGTGCCGCTGGGCCTTATCCCTGATACTCAATACGATGAGACGACTATCGACCTGGAGCCGGGAGACGTCGTTCTTTTCGCTTCGGATGGCATCCTGGAATCGGAGAATACTGTGCAGGAAGAGTTCGGCCCCGAACGTCTGAGGGCTCTTCTTTCCGCTATTTCTCGGCGAGATTCGGCTCGCGATATCTCCGAACGAATCCTGGCGGCAACGGACGGTCACAGCGGCGCGGGCACTGCGCCGCACGACGATCGCACCTTGGTCGTGCTGCGAGTGACTGACGATACATCCTCCGACTTTTCGAAACTCCCTATCATCTACTAACCTCCGCCCACCCGCCTGAAAAAGGAAACGCTGCAGAGATCCTCTGCAGCGCGAGAAAACAGGTACTTCGAAATGCCAAGCTGAGTTAGTTGCCGGTCTTGAGGGCTACGGCATGCGCGGAGTCCGCAAAATAATTCTGTTCGCGGAGCTTGCGGTAGATCCGGCCTGCAACAACGGCGGCGGTTGGACCCTTCACGGTGCGCGTGTTTCCACGCAGCAGAACGGCAAGCGCGATTTTCGGGTGCGCGTCGTCGGTGTAGGTGATGAACCAGCCGATTTTCGACGGCGTCGTGTGGTCGTCGCAAGTCCCCGTCTTCCCGAGCGGCATCTCGTCGCCGCCCCGGTCGAAGCTCGATTTGCCGGTGCCATACAGCACTGCGGCGAGCATGCCTTCGCGAATCTCTGGAAGTATCGTGCCGATATTCAATTCGCGCTTCACGCGCGGCGTAAAATTCTCAACTTCTTCCTGGCTGTGGGGGTACTGCAGGTAATAAAGAGTTCCGCCGTTCGCGAATGCCGCGGAGAGCGCCGCAAGTTGCAGCGGGGTTGCTTGAATCCCTTCGCCAAAACTGGACATCCGCGCGACTCCGCCATAGGCAGGCGGCACGGTCGGAAACGAGCCCGGATGTTCGTCAGGCAGGTTGTACCCGGCCAGTTCTCCCAGGCCGAGTAGCCGGCCGTACTTGGAAACCGTCTCGAATCCCATGCGCGAACCGAGCTGCTCAAAAAACACGTTATTCGAATGGGCCATCGCTTCCGTCAGGTTCATATATTTACGGCGCCCAACCTTGAGCATGGTGTCGCGCGTGATGACGTTTTCTTCGAGCGCGGCAAGTGCGATGGTCGGCTTGATCGTGGAGCAAGGGATGTAGCCTTCGCCAAATGCGATTTTTTGATTCACGACCGTGAGAATCCGGCCGGTGCTCGGATCAACCGCGACGACCGCGCCGTTGTAACGGCCAAGAGCGGAAACCGCGGCTGCGCGAACAATGGGATCATCGTACGCGCTATCGTCCCTGCTGGAAGAATCCGCAAACGTCGGGACCCCGCGGTAACGTGTGGCGTACTTGCGAGCATGTCTTACCGGCGTTCCCGGACGTGGCGCTGCGGGCAAAGGCAGGGCAAAGACTATCGACAAAAGAATCGCGAGAGTGGCTTTTCCGAACTGCTTCACTGTTTCCACCTTTACAGGGTGACCGCCAACCGGTCAATCCCCTGGCCTGCCCCCAAACCAAAGAACCACTAGGGTCAGAGTTTTACCTTACGCCGTTCCAACGGTCAACAAACATTCACAAAGACCGTTCGTTGCCGCTACCGCCTGCTGGCCCCCAGCGGACGTGCCGCAAGGAGATATTGCATCCCATCTGCCAATTAATGACACCATTCATTTGATGCGACTTACGGGTGCCCCGAGTGGCAGTCTCGTCGCCGAAGAGAAACTGTTTCTCTCAAGTGAGACATATTTTGACCTTTAGGGCATTCCTTTACAATAGCCTGCCAGGTCCAGTACGAGGCTATGTGCTTTGTTTTGAATAGCTGACCGTCAGGCCAGGAACCTGAACCTCCGCCCAGTCGAGGTTGCTCCACCTGGCCTGCAGTCAGGCGCCACGCGTAGCCTGAGAAAGACTCGGCCCTTCTGCCAGTGTTGGCAGAAGGGCCGTTTTATGATCGGGGCGTTGCGGTTAGCGCCCGGGACGGGCTTTGGACGCATCCGCGCCCGCGACTGCCGCGGTGGCCTTCACGGGCGGCTTTTCCGCTGGTGCAGAAGCCGCGTGGCCGTTCGCCCCAGCCCCGGCCGCGTTCGAATTGCCCGGCACCGGGATTTCGAGCTTCTTCCGCAGCGCATTTTCCAGTTTGTCGCGGATGTCTTTGTTTTCCTTCAGGAAAACGCGGGCGTTTTCGCGGCCCTGGCCCATGCGCTCGCCGCCAAAGCTCAGCCACGTGCCGCTCTTCTCGATCAAGCCTTTATCGACACCAAGATCGATCAGGTCGCCTTCGCGCGAAATGCCCTCCCCGTAAACGATGTCGAATTCGGCCTCGCGGAACGGCGCCGCCACCTTGTTCTTCACCACTTTCGCGCGCGTCCTCGAGCCGACGACCTTGTCGCCTTCCTTGATGGACTGTATGCGCCGGATATCCACGCGCATGGACGCATAGAACTTCAGCGCGCGCCCGCCCGTGGTGGTCTCCGGGTTGCCAAACATCACGCCGATCTTCTCACGAATCTGGTTGATGAATATCAGGCAGGTGCGGGACTTCGAAACGATGCCGGTGAGCTTGCGCAGCGCCTGTGACATTAGCCGCGCCTGGAGGCCCATCTGCGGGTCGCCCATGTCGCCTTCGAGTTCCGCCTTGGGCACGAGTGCCGCGACGGAGTCCACCACGACAATGTCCACGCCGCCGGAACGGATCAGCGTTTCCGCGATTTCCAGCGCCTGCTCGCCGTTGTCCGGCTGCGAGACCAGCAGGTTGTCCACGTCCACGCCCAGTTTCCGCGCATAGACCGGATCCAACGCGTGCTCCGCGTCAATGAAAGCCGCTTGCCCGCCGAGCTTCTGCGCTTCGGCGATGACGTGCAGCGTCATGGTCGTCTTGCCGCCGGATTCCGGGCCGTAAATCTCGATCACGCGCCCACGGGGAAAGCCACCGACGCCCAGCGCCGCGTCGATCGAGAGACATCCGCTGGGAATTACGCTTACGGGCACCAGAATGTCCCGGCTGCCCAGGCGCATGATCGCACCTTTGCCATGGTCCTTTTCAATCTGCGATATCGCTGCCGCCAGCAATTTCTCTTTTTCGTCTGTCATGTCACACCTCAGTGGAGGAAATTAGGAACTTGGGCCTGCGGGACCGATGGCCTGGGTTCTGCGCCGGGAAAGCGCATCGCCCTTGTCCAAGGACGTAACGAAGTGTGGAGCTTACCACTCGATTCATCTTCGCGCCAATCCCTTTTTTATACCGCCAACGCCTAGAGGTGTCATCCTGAGGGTTCGAGGAAGTCGAACCCGAAGGATCTCAACTCCAAATGGTGCCGGCCCCAAATTGCATAAAGCTACATCACCGTTGGCAACCATGCTCCGCGTCGTGGTCCCTGAGCCGCGTCTGAGCCGTCTGTTCGCGTTCATCCAACGCCACCCGTTCCCGGTGGGTCAGTCGCCGCAGCCGGGATAGGTTCCGTCCCCGGTTGCGCGCCTCGGAGAGCTCTTCTTCGAGTCTCTCACGTTCCAGACAGCTTAGAACACTGCTTGAAAAACTGCGCATGGTGCACCTGTTGAAAACGACGAGGCCCAAACTACCACCACGGCGAACAAAAAGCAAACATTATTTTTCGCCTTATGTTCGCCTGAACCGTACCGTACCGCCAACCCCTAGCGTTTCGAAGCCTTGGGGCCCACAGAAGTGGCGCCGGAAATTCCGAATCGAGATTTGCACATCGAGTTCTGATTGATTCCAGTTCTTCATCTTCCATCGCAAGATGACACAAAGTCTTCGAGAATCTTTGCGATTTCCTCGCGCGTCCGAACTACCCGTGCCATGTAATCGTAGATTCCATTGTGTTCTTTTTTAGGAATATGTATAAAAGCCGCGACCCGATTTTCGCCCCAGCCACCCCGCCGCCACATATTTCTTCAGCAAGGGACACGCGCGATACTTCGGATCGCCCAGCCCCTCTTGCAGCACCTGCATGACGTCCACGCAAACATCCAGCCCAATAAAATCCGCCAGCTCCAGCGGCCCCATCGGATGATTCATCCCCAGCTTCATCACCGCGTCGACCGCCTCCGCCGTGGCCACGCCTTCCATCACGCAGTAAGCAGCCTCGTTGATCAGCGGCATCAGCACACGGTTCGAAACAAATCCCGGCGCGTCATTCACCGCCACGGGCTTCTTCTCCAACTTTTCCGCCAGCTTCATCGTAGTTTCGAACGTCGCGTCGCTCGTCTGCAGTGCTCGAATCACTTCCACCAGCGCCATCACCGGCACCGGATTCATGAAGTGCATTCCCACAAACCGGTCCGGCCGCTTCGTCAGCGCCGCCAGTGTGGTCATGGAAATCGACGAGGTATTGCTTGCAATGATGACCTCGGGCCGGAGAATCCCGTCCGCTTCCCCAAGCACCGCGCGCTTAATCTCGATTTTCTCCGGCACCGCTTCGACCACAAAATCCGCCGCAGCAATAGCCGCCATATCCGTCACAGGCTGCAGCCGGTCAAGAACAATTCCCTTCTCCGCCTCTGCAATCTTGCCTTTCTTGATTTCCCGATCAAGATTCTTCCCGATCGTCTCCATCCCGCGGTCAAGAAAGCGCCGCTCCACGTCCCGCAAAATCACCTTGTATCCTGACCGCGCGAACACATGCGCGATCCCGTTCCCCATCGTCCCCGCGCCCAGCACCGCCACCGTCGTGATCGCATCAATCGACACGGACAAAACCTCCGAAACGCAAAACTCAAAGGAAGTAAAGAAAGCCAAGGATGCACGGAGGACATAGCAAGGTCAAGCGGCAGCAGATTCACCTGGAGGGCTAATTTCCGGATTGCGGCTTCGTTCTTGCCAACCATCCGGGAGTGCACGCCGGTTTGTGGACGCTTGCGCGTTTATGAGGATCTATCCTGATTGTTCCAGCGCAATCCGCCTCGATGAGCCCTTTGAACTGTTAGCACCACTAATCTCTCAAGTCGTGATCACAACTGTGACGTCAGGCGCAGTTGTGCAGAGTCAGTCCGTTTGCTAGCGTGGCGTGCATGCCGCCAAATGTACCCGAACGGCTGAGCAAAACCATAGAGACGCTTTACCGGTCTGAATCGGGCAGGATTCTGGCTACGCTGGTGCGGCTGCTCGGCGATCTCGATCTCGCTGAGGAGGCCATGCACGAGGCCTTTGCAGCTGCTTTGGACACGTGGCATCAGGCAGGCATACCAGATAGCCCGCGCCCTTGGCTCATTTCAACCGCACGCTTCAAGGCCATAGACGGGATACGCCGTCGGGCGCGCTTCGACGCCGCACAAACGGACCTCGCGCTCTACCTTGAGACGCGCATTAACGAGGAACCAGAGCAAGAGGAGATCGAGGACGACCGCCTCCGGCTCATCTTCACGTGCTGCCATCCTGTTCTTGCGGCGGAAGGACAGGTTGCTCTTACGCTGCGTGAAGTGTGCGGCCTGACAACAGAAGACATTGCTCGCGCGTTTCTCGTTACGCCAGCGACACTCGCGCAGCGCATCGTGCGCGCAAAGGCCATCATCCGCGATAAGACTATTCCTTACCAGGTGCCCTCACCACAGGAATTACCGGAAAGATTGGGAGCCGTACTTCAAGTCGTGTATCTGGTCTTCAACGAGGGTTACTCGGCGGAAGCAACAGGATCCGAACTGAGCCGCGAGGCGATTCGTCTGGGCAGACTGCTCCGCGAGCTTCTTCCGGAACCCGAAGTAACGGGCCTGCTAGGGCTCATGTTGCTGCAGGAGTCGCGCCGTGCCGCCCGAAGCTCTCCGGAGGGAGATCTCATCCTTCTGGAGCAGCAGGATCGCTCTTTGTGGAACCAAGACCAGATCGCCGAAGGCATTGCGCTAACCGAGAGCGCTCTTGCATCGCACCGTTTCGGCGCCTATACGCTGCAGGCCGCCATTGCTGCGGTTCACGCCGAAGCTCCATCCGCAGCATCTACAGACTGGCAGCAGATCGCGGCACTCTACGACCGGCTGATTCGTATCCAGCCATCTCCGGTCGTGGAACTTAACCGCGCCGTTGCCGTCGCCATGTGCGGGCATCCAGAGAAGGGTCTTGCTCTCATCGATGCATTGCTGGCGCGCGGAGAACTCGTCAACTATCATCTCGCGCACTCTGCCCGGGCGGAATTGTGTCGCCGGCTGGGTCGGCTTGCGGAAGCCTCTGCTTCTTATGAGAAGGCGCTGGCCCTGGTTTGGCAGGAGTCCGACCGCCGGTTCCTGGCGGGGCGGCTGCAGGAGTTGAAATAAAAGTTGGCTCTACTGTCGATTTTCCCTGTGCCCGGCGACTATAGGGTGAACGATCCAGCAGGCAAGGCTGCGCTGCTGGTTTCCACCAGGAGGAGAAGAACAATGAAATATGTTTGCTTGGGATACTACGATAAAGGCAAATTTGATGGCATGACTGAGGGCGAGCAAAACGCCATGTTCGACATATGCTTTGAATACGACGACCATCTTCGCGCCAACGGGCACTGGGCTGGTGGAGAAGCGCTTCAGCCT